>CAQLOA010000106.1 GCA_948829205.1 uncultured Eggerthellaceae bacterium | reverse complement strand
ACACCTCCGAGGACAGGGCGAAAGCCCGTTCGTTGTTCGCCTATCAACTTGTGGGCGGAATCGGAATCATATTCCTGGGCATATGCGCGGTTGTCCTGTTCGGTGAAACCGTCGAGGGCAGCCTGGTGGGCGTCACGGCCATGATGTTGTGCATCGCGGTGGGCGTGTTCCTCATCGTGCACGGGGCCATGACGCTGGGACGCACGAACATCGCGGAATACAACGCAAAGGCGATCGAATACATGGAAGTCTCCGACATCGAGTCCGCGAAGGTTCCCAACGAGGTCAAGCAGGAGATGCTCGGGGCGAAGAAGGTCGACCAGAAGGTCGGTGCAGTTTGCGGCACCATCATGATCTTGGCGACCGCCATCGCGTTGTTGATGCTGTTCTGGCCGATGGCTACCGGAACGGTAGAGGACTACGCATCGGGCATGATCGCGTTCTTCTGGCTGCCCTTGCCGATCGGTGGCCTGCTGTGCGGCATTGCGGCAATGCTGATCAAGGCCTTCGGGAAGGCCGAGTAGGAAGAAGTGCGGCCGCGCGGCAGCTGTGGCCGGCAGGCGCGGCAGGGGGGCCGACGGGTGCGGCAGGGGGGCCGACGGGCGCGGCAGGGCAGCCGCGCGGCATCGCACTCGCCAGATTGCGTCAATGGAATTTTCTTGCACGCTGGCTTATTCGGGTATACTTGCACGTGCGCCGATGTGGCTCAGTTGGTAGAGCAACGCACTCGTAATGCGTAGGTCAGCGGTTCGAGTCCGCTCATCGGCTCCATTGAATTGCCAGGCCGGACGCTGTTGCGTCTGGCCTTTTTCATGTCCTCCAGGCGCTTACATTGTTGTCACAGATGCTGCACCTCTGGTTCCCGCACGCTATTCTGTGAGCGTTTCGCGAGCGGCAAGGAGAAGGTGCATGCAGTGGAGGCAGTCCGGAACTTCCTGACGAACTACAGCGACAATTTCAGGGTGGCGCTCTTCATGTGGCCGCTCTTCGCCGTCGCGCTGACGTTGCCTATCCTTGCCTATCTCTATCACAGGGACGGGCGGCTGAAGGCCACGGGCGTCGCGGCCACGTATTTGGCGGTTCTCTATGCCCTCGGCATCGTCTGTTTCACGCTGTACCCACTGCCCGGCGGCGATGCGGGTCCGGGCATCACCTATGGCGTGCCGCCGCAGTGGAATCCGTTCGGCTTCGTGGGCGACATTGCCAAGGACGGCCTGCGTGCCGTCTTCCAGCTGGCGTTCAACGTCGTGTTCTTCCTGCCGCTGGGCTTCATCTGCGGAAGGCTTCTGCGCATGCGCTTCGTCACAGCGGTGGTCTTTGCGTTCGTGGTGTCGCTGCTCATCGAGACGGCGCAGCTTACGGGGCTGTTCGGCGTGTATCCGCACGCGTATCGATGCTGCGACGTGGATGACCTGATCTGCAACACGTTGGGCGGCGTGCTCGGGTGGCTGTGTGCCCATGCGCTGGGCGGTCCGGATGCGGACGAAACCAGCCGCCCGGCGGTCTGCACGCGCCCGGGCTTCGTCCGACGGTGCGTCGCGTTCTGGATCGACATCACGCTGGTTCAGGTGGCGGCCATCATGCCGTGGCTGGTCGTCGACCTCGCATGCGAGCTTATCGCGTCACAGCCGTTCTGCCTCCCCGGGCTCAACCAGGGGCAGACGATGGTGGTATGCGCGCTGGCGCTGGGGCTTGCCGCGTTCGCTGTTGCGGAGGTCGTCGTCCCTTGGCGACACGGGGGCTCGACGCCCGGCGGCATGTTCGTGCGCATGACGTTCGAGTCGCACGGGAGGACGCTCGGCAATCGCGTGCTCTTCTACGCGTTGCGCATTCTCACCATCGCGGCCACGTTCGTGATTCCGTTCGTCATGGTTCCCGTGCTGGGCATTTTCTACCTGGCGAAGAGATGCATGCCCTATGACCAGGTGCCCTAAGGCCTTGGACGGGACCGCGCGAAGGCGGCAGGCCTAGCTCGCCTGATTCCGACGCTCTGCGAGCACCTCTTGCGCGATGTGCGCCCATCTGCGAATGGCGTCGGTGTCGTTCGAGCGTTTCCAGATCGCCCCATACATCGTCTTGATGTTCAAGCCCTCGAGTGGAATCAGGGTCATGCTGCCCTGGTAGTAGTCCTTCAGATGGAGGAAGGAGATTCCCACGGTGTCGTTCGCCTCCACGAGTATGAACAGACTGTTGATGTCGCGGACCTGCTCCTTGATGTCGATCTGGTTGTTGCCAGGGTCCAAGTACTCGATGATGGGTTCGTTGTCCGACGTGAAGAATGTCGATGCGGGAAGCGAGACGGTGTGGCCCTTGAGGTCGGCGGGCAGCAGCGATTTCTTTCGGCTTAAGGCGTCGTCGTTGTTCACCACGGCTCGGTATTCGTCTTCGAAGAACGGGACAATCTCGTGCGACGCGTCTCTGACTGCATGCGGAATGAACGAGGCTGCGATGTCTACCTTGTCCTCCTCTAGCACCCGCAGGACGTCGTTGAACTCGTAAGTGACATAGTCCACGCCGATGTTGGGGAACTCTTCGCGGAACTGCGACTGGATCTTTGGCAGGTCGCGGGCGATCATTCCTTGAAGGTAGCCGACGCGGAGCAACCCCTCGGTCTTTCTTCGGAAAGCCTGCATATCGTCCATCATGCGGTCGTAATCCGCCACGACCTGTTGCGCCCCGCGAAGAAAAACCTCGCCTGCCTTCGTGAGTTTGACGGAGCGTTTGGTTCGTTGGAAGAGCGCGAAGCCGAGCTTGCTTTCGACGGCCTTGACGTGCTTCGACAGTGCGGGTTGGGCGACGAACATGTTCTGGGACGTCTTGGTGAAGTTGAGCGTGACGGCAAGGTCGACGCATTCCCTCAGCAGCTCTATGCGCATGGTGCCTCCTGGCTCGAGACCGTGGCCTTCCGCTGGGTAACCGCGAAGCGGATGCCTTCATTTCAGCACAACGCTCCGGGTCCGTCCACCTGGCCGGAGGCTTTCTACGTGCGCTTATTCCGCGGTGGAATAAAAATCGCTGAAACGCTATTTCACTTCGTCTCGGCCAATGCCGACACTTGGTGTATCGAGACCTTCACGAGAGAGAGGGGACACATGTCAGAAAAAGACGTCATGGAGGAGAGCTCTGGCCTTGGCAAATCGGTCAAGTCAGTAGGGGTGGTCCAGAGCATCGCCGACAACGACCACGCGACCGATAGGCGCGAATCTTACACTTGGGAGGAGGACGGCTATACCGTCGTGCGCGGCAATGCACGTACGGCCCCCGGCTGTCACGACAACTGCGGCGTGCTCATGTACGTCAAGGATGGCAGGGTAGTCAAGGTGGAGGGCGACGAAGAGGATCCATACAACCAGGGTCGGCTTTGCCTGCGATGCTTGACGCTTCCCGAAACGCTTTACCATGAGGACAGGCAACTGTATCCGATGAAGCGTGCCCGCGAGGACCGCGGCAAGGACAAGTGGGAGCGCATCAGCTGGGACGAAGCCTACGACATGCTCGAGCAGGGCATCAAGGACGTCCAGGCCAGGCATGGCAAGGAGAGCGTGTACGTCGTTTGCGGAACCGGCCGTGACGTCATCGTCTACGAGACCATTCTTGCGGCGATGCTTGGGACGCCCAACCAGGCAATGGGCTTCTTCCCCGGCCAAAGCTGTTACATTCCTCGCACGTTCAGCACCAACCTGAAAGGCGGCGTCTTCTTCGAGGGCGACTACTCGCAGTTCTTCCCCGATCGTTACGACAACCCGAAATGGCGCAGGCCCGATTACGTGTTCGTGTGGGGCAATAACCCCGTAGTCGCGAACTCGGACGGCAACCTTGGCCATTGGATCGTCGAGTGCATGAAGCGCGGAAGCAAGCTGATTACGGCCGATCCAAAACTCACCTGGTGCGCTGCGCATTCCGAGTATTTCTTACAGGTGCGTCCTGGAACTGACGCGGCCCTTGCTCTTGCGTTGGCGCACGTCATTATCGAGGAGGACCTCTACGACCATGAATTCGTGGAGAATTGGACCTACGGTTTCGAGGAATATGCCGAAGGCGTCGAGGAATGGACGCCGGAGCGCGTGGCTGGCATTTGCGACATCGATGTGGACCTCATCTACGACGTGGCGCGGGCCATTGGCGGAGCAGAGTCGTGGGCGCTGCAGTGGGGCGTTGCTCTGGACCATACCTCCGAAGGCTTCTACTCGGGCATGGCGTGCTGGGATTTGGTCGGTCTTACCGGCATGTTCGATCATCCGGGCGGCATGGTGGCCGGCGTCGCGCCCTTCAGCATCGGCTTCCCATGGATTCCGGCCGCGACCGACGTCGACTGGATTCCTGCAGACCCGACCATGAAGCCTGCCATCACCTACGAAAGCTACGCTGGGCTCAACACGATGGGCATGCCTGCCTCCGACGCCATCCTCGAAGGCATGGAGGAAGGGCGCGAGGACGCCATCAAGTGCTGTTGGTTCTATGCGACGAACGTGCTTGCCAACGAAGGCGCCGTTCCCGAGCGTATCCTTAAGGCGGTCCAGGACACCTGCGAGTTCAACATCGTGTCCGATATTTGGATGACGCCTACGGCCTACGCTTGCGCCGACCTCTTCCTTCCCGTTACCTGCTTCCCTGAGAGAAGCGGCATTTCCGGGCATCAGCCTTATCGTACCGGTGCCATCGTCAAGGCCGTAGAGCCGGCGGGAGAGGCGCGTTCAGACCAGACCGTGCTCATCGAGGTAGGGAAGCGCTTCTGTGGCGAAGACGTCGTGCCGTTCAAGACGGACGAGGAGCTCTACGACTTCCTCATTGCCCGCGGAGGCAGCGGCATGGATTACGCCACCGTCCGCGGCTATGGCTGGGTGTATCCCGAGGTGGAGTACTACCGCTACAAGACCGGAGGCCTGCGTGCCGACGGCAAGCCTGGCTTCAACACCACCACGATGAAGTACGAGTTCGACTGCGTCCCGTTGCAGTACATGGGCGTGGCATCGCTGGCGTCGTACGAAGAGCCTCCCGAGAGCCCCGTCAGCACGCCTGAGCTTGCCAAGGAGTATCCGCTGATTTTGACCACTGGCGCACGCAACTGGGGCTTTTTCCATTCGGAGGGCCGTCAGATTCCGCACTTGCGGCGCGTGCATCCCGATCCAGAGGTGAAGCTGCATCCTGCCGACGCCGCCCGGTATGGCATTGCGGAGGGCGATTGGGTGTTGATCGAAAACACCTACGGGTCTTGCAAGCAGAAGGCTCATATCACGCCACGCATCAAGGAAGGTGTCGTGTCCGCCGACCATGGCTGGTGGTTTCCCGAGCGCCAGCGCGATGACAGCTACTTCGGGACGTTAGAGAGCAACATCAACAACTGCCTGTCCATCAAGTCGGGAAAAATTGGCCTTGGCAACTCGTACAAGTCCGGTCTTTGCCGCGTAAGCAAAGTAGAAGGGTAGGGACGAGGAAATGACAAAAGGACTGCTCATCGACTACAACTACTGCACGGGTTGCCACACCTGCGAGGTGGCATGCCAGATGGAAAACCAGCTTCCGCCCGACAAGTTCGGCATCGAGCTGAAGCAGATCGGACCCGATCAAATCGACGACCGCACGTGGCAGTACGACTTCTTCCCGGTTC
>CAQLOA010000105.1 GCA_948829205.1 uncultured Eggerthellaceae bacterium | reverse complement strand
TTTCGGGGCTGATGGTTAGACGCGGGACGCTTCCTTGATCTTGGCGGCCTTGCCCACCTTGTTGCGCAGGTAGTAGAGCTTCGCGCGGCGGACGCGGCCCTTGCGCACGACCTCGATCTTCTCGATCTTGGGCGAATGCACCGGGAAGGTGCGCTCGACGCCCACGGAGAAGCTGATCTTGCGGACGGTGAAGGTCTCGCGGCTGCTCTTGCCTTTGCGGCTGATGACGTCGCCCTGGAACACCTGGATGCGCTCGCGGTTGCCCTCGGTGATTCGATAGTGGACCTTGACGTTGTCGCCAGGGCGGAAGTCGGGGACGTCTTCCTTCATATGCTGGTTTTCGATGGCGCGGATGATATCCATTTCAATGATTCCTTCTGTAATTGCGTGCTTGGCAGCGTCGTCAAAAGACGCGAAATCTGATTATATAGTTATTGATTTTGCGGCGCAAGCCAGACGGGGCATCTTTTCGGACGGCAGGCATCGCCTGCGAGCCCGTCCCTCCGGCCGCCCGCAACCGCGCACCCCGGCAAGCCCCTAGCCGACGCGCAACATGCGACGTCGTCATATCGCCAGCAGCAGCGCGTAGGAAACGACTCCCCCGACCGCGCTCCACAGCAGAGACTTCGTCTTCACGGCCACCACGACCACGCACGCCGCCGCCACGAACACAGCGGCTGCGGGCCAGATCCCCGCGGCGAACATGCCGGGGTTCAGGATGTCGTTCGCAACAAGCGCCGCGAAGGCCGCCGGCGGGATGAGGTTCAGCGCGCGAACCACCGATTCAGGAAGCTCGCGGCCCTTCAGCAGGAACAGGGGCACCACGCGGCACGCCAGCATGGTGGCGCCGCAGCAGGCCAGGATGACCCAGAACTCCTCCCAGCTCACGACTCGCCCCCTTCCCCAGCGCCTTCCGCGTTCCTCCTGGCCGCGCGCGCCGAGACGGGTATGGCCGCCACGATTCCAAGCGCCGCCCCCACGAGGACGGCGGCGCCTCCCAGCCCCGCCAGCTTGCAGGCGTAGACGCCGACGACCGCGAACACCGCAGCCACGACGTTGGCGGAGGTGAGCTTCTGCGTGAAGAGCAGGCAGATGAATATGGACGTCATGGCGAAGGCGGCAATCTGCAGAGGTATGTCCACAAGGCCGCCCAGAAGCACCCCCGCCACGTTCGAAAGCGCCCACGACGACTGCGAGAACAGGTTCACGCCCAGCGCGCGGCCCACCGACCAGTCGCCTTCCTTGAACTTGGCGATGGACACGCCGTAGCTTTCGTCGGTCACGGTTGCTGCGAACAGGAACGCCAGCCGCTTCGACGCCCCCTGGCATTCGGGGGCGAACGACGCCGAGTAGAGCACCTGGCGCGTGTTGACCAGCGACACGCTGGCAACGATCGACGCGATGGGCGCCGAGGCCAGGTACATGTTGGGAATCATGAACTGCCCGGCGCCCGAGTAGAACAGCGCCGACAGTATGAACACCTGCAACGCGTTCAGCCCTATGGAGCCGCAGAGGATGCCGCACGGAATGCCGATGGCGACGTAGCCCAGCATGATGGGCACCGCCGCATCGAACGACTGCCTTATCGCCTCGCTGCGGGTCATGGTCTAGGAGAGAGCCTCTGTCACGCGCTTCGGGTCGAACACGCCGCGTTCGGTGACGACCTTCGTCACCAGCCCGGCCGGCGTCACGTCGAAGGCCGGGTTGAACACGTCGACGCCGTCGATGGGGCTCGCCAGCACCTCCGACGCGTCCCTCTGTTCGATGGGGATGTCGGCCCCCGAAGGCGTGCGGGCGTCGATTGTGGAGGTGGGAGCCGCCACGTAGAACGGCACGCCGAAATGCCGCGCCATCACCGCGAGCCCCAAGGTGCCCACCTTGTTGGCCACGTCGCCGTTGGCGGCAATGCGGTCCGCGCCGACCAGCACGGCGTCGACCTGCCCCGAAGCCATCACGCTTGCGGCCATGTCGTCGCAGATCAGCGTGACCGGCACGCCCGCCTGGGAAAGCTCCCAGGCGGTGAGCCGCGCGCCCTGGAGCACCGGACGCGTCTCGTCGGCGTACACGCGCCTCACGCCCCTGCCCTCGGCAGCGGCGTACACCACCCCCAGCGCCGTGCCGTAGAAGGCCGTGGCGAGCGACCCCGCGTTGCAGTGGGTCAGCACGGTGGCGTCGTCGGGGAGCAGCTCGGCCCCGAGCCCTCCAATAACGCGGTTGGCGGCCTCGTCGTCCGCGATGAGCTGCTGCACGAACCCGTAGAGGCGCTCTTCGATGGCCTGCGGGTTCTCGCCTGCGGCAAGCGCGGCGCCCACCACCGCCATGGCGGAATCGACCGCCCATGCGAGGTTGACCGCCGTGGGGCGGGCGGCCTTCACCATCTCGGCAGAGTACCGGACTGCGGTCTCGTACAGCTGCGGGTCGAAGGAGTCCTCGTCTATGAGGAACACCCTGTCGAAGTCGAGCGCGTCGTTGCGCGCGTCGTCGCCCGACGCGTAGACGAACTCCGCGGCACGCAACATGACGGCGGCTGCGCCCGCGATGCCGATCGCGGGCGCCCCTCGCACCTTCAGCTGCTTGATGCAGCCTATCGCCTCGCGCCAGTCGGTCATGGCCATGTAGGACGCCTCGTCCGGAAGCCTCGTCTGGTCGAGCACGACCAGCATGGGGAAGCCCTCGGGCACGGGCGAGTCCTTGACGCCTGCTCGAACCACCGACACGGTCCTGGGAATTCTGTCCAAATCTATCGACATAAGCCTCCTGCAAGAAAACAGGCGCATCATGCGACGCGCCTGTTCCCCCTCGATATGTGCCGAATCTACGCGGTCTGCTCGATTTGAGCCTGGGCCGCGGCAAGGCGGGCGACAGGCACGCGGTAAGGCGAGCAGGACACGTAGTCAAGGCCGATGCGGTTGAAGATGTGGATCGACTCGGGATCGCCGCCATGTTCGCCGCATACGCCGCAAACGATGTCGGGATTGCCTTCGTGACCCAGCTTGACGCCCATCTCGACGAGCTTGGCGACGCCGCCTTCGTCGATAGTGGCGAACGGATTGTAGGGAAGCAGCCTCTCGGCGAGGTACTGCGGGACGAACTCGCCCTCGACGTCGTCGCGGCTGAAGCCGAACGTGGTCTGGGTGAGGTCGTTGGTGCCGAAACTGAAGAAGTCGGCGTACCTGGCGATCTCGTCGGCGGTCACGGCGGCGCGCGGCAGCTCGATCATGGTGCCGACCGGGATGTCAAGCTGGACGCCTTCGTTGGCGGCCACCTCGGATATGGCGTCCTCGGCCACCTTGCGGAGCTTCTCGAGCTCGGCAGCGGTGGACACCAGCGGGATCATGACCTCGGGCTTCGGGTCGAGGCCCTCCTTCTTGAGCTTGGCCGTGGCCGTGGCGATGGCGCGGATCTGCATGACCGGAAGAATCGGGTAAACGATGCCGAGCCTGCAGCCACGCATGCCAAGCATGGGGTTCTGTTCGACGAACGAGTCGATCTTGTCGAGCAGCACGCGCTTCTCGGCGATGGCCGCAGCGTCGGCACCGGAGGCCTCCATGCGCGCTATCTCGATAGCGATGTCGCGCGGGTCGTCGAGGAACTCGTGCAGCGGCGGATCGAGCAGGCGGACTATGACGGGCAGGCCGTCCATCTCCTTGAACATCCCGTAGAAGTCGCCGGACTGCGCCTCGTAGAGCTGTGACACGGCCTTCTCGCGGTTGAGTTCGTCGTCGTTGAGGATGAAGGACTGGATGATCTGCTTGCGGTCGCCCAGGAACATGTGCTCGGTGCGGCACAGGCCTATTCCCTGGGCGCCGAAGCTGCGGGACAGCTCGGCGTCCTCGGGGTTGTCGGCATTGGCGCGGACGCCCAGCCTGCGGAACTCGTCGGCCCACTCGAGGATGGTGTCGAGGTCGCCCGTGATCTCGGGCATGACCAGCTCGACCTTGCCCAGAACCACGATGCCCGTCGTGCCGTCGATGGACACCATGTCGCCCTCGCGGATGACTATGTCGGTGCCCGTGATGGCGGCTTCCTTCTTCTCGGCGTCGATCTTCAGCGCCTCGACGCCGCAGACGCAGGGAGCGCCCATTCCGCGCGCGATGACGGCGGCATGCGAGGTCTTGCCGCCGTGCGAGGTGAGGATGCCCTCGGCGGCGATCATGCCGGCCAGGTCGTCGGGGTTGGTCTCCCAGCGGACGAGCACGCACTTGCGGCCCTGCTCGGCGGCGGCCACGGCGTCCTCGGCCGAGAACACGGCCTCGCCGACGGCGGCTCCGGGGCTGGCGTTCAGGCCCTTGGCGACCACGTCGTAGTCGGCCTTGGCGTCGAACTGCGGATGCAGCAGCTGGTCGAGCTGCTCGGGCTCGACCCGCATGACGGCCTCCTTCTTGTCGATGAGGCCCTCCTTCACCATCTCGATGGCGATGTGTAGCGCCGCCGCGGCGGTGCGCTTGCCGGCGCGCGTCTGAAGCATCCAGAGCTTGCCCTGCTCGATGGTGAACTCGATGTCGCACATGTCGCGGAAGTGGTTCTCGAGCGTGACGAAGACCTCCTCCAGCTGACGACCCGCGTCCTCCAGGCCCTCGACCTCCTTGAGCTCGGCGATGGGGCTCGTGTTGCGGATGCCGGCCACGACGTCCTCGCCCTGGGCGTTGACCAGGTAGTCGCCGTAGAACTCCTTCTCGCCGTTTGCGGGGTTGCGCGTGAACGCGACGCCCGTGGCCGAGGTGTTGCCCTTGTTGCCGAAGACCATCGACTGCACGTTGACCGCGGTGCCGAGGTCGTCGGCTATCTTGTTCTTCTTGCGGTAGAGGACTGCGCGCGGGTTGTTCCAGCTTCCGAACACGGCCTCGATGGCCAGCTGCAGCTGGATCATCGGGTCCTGCGGGAACTGCACGGTGCCGTCGACGACGAGCGACGGGTAGTCGTCGCCGCTGACGTTCTCGGAGAATATGCCCTTGAACACGCCCACGAGCTCCTTCAGGTCGTCGGCGTCGAGGTCGGTGTCGGAGCTTACGCCGCGGTCGCTCTTCATCGCGGTGATGGCGTTCTCGAACAGGTCGCCGTCGAGCCCCATCACCACGTTGGAGAACATCTGGATGAAGCGGCGGTAGGAGTCCCACGCGAAGCGGGGGTTGTCGGTCTGGGCGATGAGGCCGTTGATGGACTCGTCGTTCAGGCCGAGGTTCAGCACGGTGTCCATCATGCCGGGCATCGACATCGGCGCGCCGGAGCGGACGGAGACGAGCAGCGGGTCGTTCGAGTCGCCGATCTTCTTGCCCATGCGCTGCTCGAGATCGGCGCGGTACTCGGCGATGGTGTCAAGCGCGCCTTCGGGCCACTTGTTCCCGGCGTTGGCGTACTCCATGCAGGTCTGGCAGGTGATCGTGAACCCCGGAGGGACGGGAAGGCCGATGTTGGCCATCTCGGCAAGGTTGGCCCCCTTGCCGCCAAGGACCGCCTTCATGTCGGTGTTGCCCTCTGTTACGTTGTTTCCGGCTGCATCCTTGCCGAAAGCGTACACGCGCTTGACTTGGTCGGACACTGTTCTCTCCTTACATCACGCACCTGAGGTGCGGCCTGCCCGGACGCAGCTGGAACAGCCCGCGCCCGATCCGCTTTTGGATAGCAACATGATAAC
>CAQLOA010000104.1 GCA_948829205.1 uncultured Eggerthellaceae bacterium | reverse complement strand
ATATGATTCCTCGCGAGTGCAGCAGGTAGCAGACATCTGTCGTGGACGTCACGGATAAACAGGGCGAGAATCCGAGCGAGACGGCGACGTCGTATGCGCAGTACGCCGGGAAAAACCAGTCGGTCTTGCCGACGATGTCAATGACGGAGCAGGTGTCGAAGCATACCTTCACGGCCGCATCAGACTCCCAGTCGGGAAAGCCGCTCATCCCTAAGGGTGTTGAGGTCTTCTCCAGGCTTCAACTTTGCGATGCCAACAAGACGACGCATGGCCCGTCGTCGCTCGTCCGGCCCCGGGGAATCGCTTCCGGTCTTGCAGAAGTCGGGCACGTCTTGGTTTTCCTCCATGAAGCGGTACAGCCCTCTTACTGCTTGGGTGGCGCTTACGCCCTGCTTGGCCATGACGCGGTCGCCCTCCAGCTTGAGGCTTTTGTCCAGCCTGACGTTCAGCATAGTGGTGGCCATATCGACTCCTTCGACGCATTCATTATAACGCTTTACGTAAAGCAATACAATCAAGGTGTGATGGTTTTCTTCCAGAACGCCCGCATGGACGTTGCGTCTACGTCAGGTGGATGCGGTCCGTGATGGCCTGGATGTGGTCCGCTATCTCGTCGATGGGCGTGTCGGGGTCGGCGAGGAACCACTGAAGCGCCACGGCGATGGTGCCCGACAGCATGAAGCGTATCAGGTAGTCCGCGCCTAGCCGGTCGGCCGCCGCCGCACGGGGGCTGTTCTCGATGATTGCGTTCCTCACGGGGTCGTACAGCGCCTCGACCAGCGAGTCGACCGATATCTTCCCGAGCACGCAGCGGAAGAACTCGGGGTCTTCCTGCAGGATGTCGGCGAGCTCGGTGGCCACCGCCCGCAGGTTGACGTCTATTCCGTCGGGGCCCTTGCCCTCGACCAGGGTGTTCACTATTCGCTCGATCATGGCCGACTTGCGCTCTTCTGCAACCTCGTCAAGCGACGCATAGTGCAGATAGAACGTCTTGCGGTCTATGTCGGCCTCGTTGGCCAGCGCGGTTATGGTCACTTTGTCCAACCCGTCGCGTATCACGAGGGTGCGGTAGGCGTTCTGGATGGCCCGGTGCGTCCTGACCGCCCTGAGGTCGGTCCGCGGCCCCTTCTCTCCGTTGCATCCCATGGCCCCTCCGTCCGCCTCGATTCCATGCAAAGAGTGAAATAGTCCACAAATTACGTTATGTTGACCATTGTTTCGCCAAAGTTCGATTCCTATAATTCCCGATTATAGTTTATGCCACACATGTGTATTAACACGTATTGGCGATGCGTTGTTTCCAGATGGGGGCGGTGATAATGAAGCCTGTGGATTTTGCGAAGCGGACGACGGCGTACAAGTTGGTTGACTACCTTTGCGACGACCCGGAGAGCAACATGGAAAAGGTCGCCGACAAGGTCAACGCGATATGCCCGGACTCTTTGTTTCCCTCGCAGCGCAAGGCGTTCGCCAATGTCATGGCCGACCCGGACAACAACATGTACCAGCTGATCATGCGCGTCATGCACCTCAACCCCGAGGTGCGCAACGACCTGATCAAGACGATGCTGGTGGACGCCAACTTCATGGCGTGGGGCAAGCAGGAGAAGATGCGCGAGAAGCATCGATGCAACATACCGTGGGCCATCCTGCTCGATCCGACCAGCGCCTGCAACCTGCACTGCACCGGCTGCTGGGCGGCGGAGTACGGCCACAAGCTCAACCTGACCTACGACGAGATCGACTCCATCATCGTGCAGGGCAAGGAGCTGGGGGTTCATGTCTACATATACACAGGCGGCGAACCGCTGGTGCGCAAGCGCGACCTTGTCCGCCTGTGCGAGGCGCACCAGGACTGCGTGTTCCTGTGCTTCACCAACTCCACCCTGATCGACGAGGAGTTCTGCCAGGACATGCTGAGGGTGAAGAACTTCGTGCCGGCCATATCCGCCGAGGGCGACGAGGCGGCCACCGACGGTCGTCGCGGTAAGGGGACCTACGCCAAGGTCGACGCGGCCATGGACCTGCTGCGTGGCCACGGGCTGCCCTTCGGCGTGTCCATCTGCTACACCCACGACAACGCGTCGTCGGTGGCCAGCGACGAGTACTTCGACTGGCTGATCGACAAGGGCGCGCTGTTCGCCTGGATATTCACGTACATGCCCGTGGGGGTGGACGCGCCTGCGTCGCTGATGCCTAGCCCCGAGGACCGCGAGAAGCTGTACTGCTTCAACCGCCACGTGCGCGACACGAAGCCGATCCTGACGCTGGACTTCCAGCACGACGGCGAGTTCGTCGGAGGGTGCATCGCCGGCGGCCGCCGCTACCTGCACATCAACGCCGCAGGAGACGTGGAGCCCTGCGTGTTCATCCACTACTCGAACGCCAACATCCGCGAGCAGTCGCTGCTCGACTGCCTGAAGAGCCCCATATTCATGCAGTACTACGAAGGGCAGCCCTTCAACGACAACCTGATGCGCCCATGCCCGATGCTGGAGAACCCAGACTGCATAGAGGCCATGGTGGAGGCTTCCGGCGCGCATTGCACCGACCTGCAGGCGACTGAAAGCGCACACGACCTGGCCGAGAAGTGCCGCCCGGCAGCACGCCGGTGGGCTCCGGTTGCGGAAAGGATCTGGACCGATTCGGGCGATGCGCGTTACGAGCAGCGGAAGCATCCCTTCATCGGCATGGCCGACAGCGACCTTCACAGGTTCGAGCGCATGGGCCGCGAGATCCACGGGTCCATCGACCCGGAGCGCCCGAAGGAGGCCTGCCTGTAGGGGAGGGTGGCACGCTGGCGTGCGCCCTATGGGGCGAACGTCCGATGTCTGCTGCGCGGTTCTGTCGATTTTGTGACCCGGGTGGCCGTTTTCCGGAATTGATGCCTGCAATCCCCATTCCGTTCCTGTAATAGTTAGCCACGGTTTACTTTTGGATTGAAGACCTAATCGTGGAAGGGAACGGAAAAGGACCTATGGATTCGAAGAGCATTGAAGCCCCTGTGGCGGAGGAGACGAAAACCGCCGGAAGGAAAAGGACGCGCCTGGCGTCGTACGTTTGGGGCGGTGCCGGACTAGTGAGCTTCGGCCTTGGGGCCGCAGGGGCCGTGCTTCCGCTTCTGCCTACCACGCCGTTCATCCTGCTGGCGGCGTTCTGCTTCGCCCGCAGCTCGCGCAGGCTCAACGACTGGTTCCGCGCCACCAAGCTGTACGAGTCGGTGTTCGAGGGGCTTCTGACCCGCAAGTCGATGACCGTGGCTGCGAAGCTCAAGCTTCTGCTGCCGGTTTCCGTGCTGCTCGGCATATCGTTCCTCCTGCTGGAGCCGTTCCCGGCGGGACGCATCCTGGTGGCGGCGATATTCGTCGGCCATGTGGTCTACTTCGGGTTCCTAGTGAAGACGGAGAAGCCTGGCGCGGCATGGGCCGGGCGTCCGCAGCAGGCCGTTCAGGAGGACTGACGGGGCTGCGTTGCCTCGTCGGGTCCCCTAGGAAAGGAAGTTCTGGATGTTCAGCAAGAGACTGATCTCCATGGTGCCTTCGGCCAGGCGGTGCGTCGCGGGAAGCGTTGCGCTGCAATGGGTCGCGCTCGTGGCCAACGTGGCGTTGTTCATGACGATAGGCTGGTTCCTCCAGCTGCTGCTAGAAGGTGAGGCCGGCGTGCAGTCCGGGGCCGTGGTCGCCGCCGTCGCCGCAGCGGCCATGGCAGTGCGGTTCGCATGCCAGGCTGCTGCGCAGCGCATGGGGCAGAAGGCGGCGTCGGCCGCAAAGGCCGCCGTCAGGCAGGACGTGTACCAGAAGCTAGTGCGCCTGGGGCCGAGCTACCGCGAGGCCACGTCGACTGGCGAGGCGCTGCAGATAAGCGTGGAGGGGGTGGAGCACCTCGAGAGCTACTTCGGATCGTACCTCCCGCAGCTTTTCTACGCGGCGCTTGCACCGCTCACGCTGTTCGCGTGCCTGGCGCCCATATCGCTTCCGACGGCTGCGGTGCTTCTGGCCTGCGTGCCGCTGATCCCGCTGTCGATCGTGGCGGTGCAGAAGATCGCCAAGCGCGTGATGGGGCAGTACTGGGGGTCGTACACCGACCTGGGGTCGCTGTTCCTGGAGAGCATCCAGGGGCTGACGACGCTTAAGGTGTTCCAGGCCGACGGGCGTCGCCACGAGGCCATGAACCGGGAGGCGGAGTCGTTCCGCAAGGCCACGATGCGCCTGCTGGTGATGCAGCTGAACTCCATCACGGTGATGGACCTGTTCGCATTCGGAGGAGCTGCGGCCGGCATCGTGATGGCGCTGCTCCAGTTCTCTGCGGGCGCCGCGACGTTCGCCGGGGTGTTCGCAATCGTGTTCCTGTCGGCGGAGTTCTTCCTTCCGCTGCGAACGCTCGGGTCGTTCTTCCACACCGCAATGAGCGGCATGGCCGCGGCCGACAAGATGTTCGAGCTGCTGGACGCCCCCGAGCCCCGCGGGGGCTCGCTTGACGTTGACCCGGCCCGCGCCGACATCGAATGCGAGGGCGTTGCCTACTCCTACGACGGTAGGCGCGCGGTGCTTTCCGGCGTCGACGTGTCCATCCCGCAGGGCTCGTTCGTGGGCATCGTGGGAGAGAGCGGGTCGGGCAAGTCGACCCTTGCTGGAATAATGTGCGGGTCGCTCGGGCTGTACGACGGCGTGGTGCGAGTAGGCGGGGTGGACGTGCGCGAGCTTTCGCGGGAATCGCTCCGCAGGACCGTCACCTACGTCCCGTTCGCAAGCCACCTGTTCGAAGGCACCGTGCGGTCGAACCTGCTGATGGCCGCGCCTGAGGCGTCTGCCGACGACATGTGGGAGGCGCTGCGTCGCTGCCGCCTGGACGGGTTCGTGCGGGCGGCCGGCGGGCTGGATGTGCATGTGGGTCCCGAGGGGTCGGACCTGTCGGGCGGCCAGCGCCAGCGTCTGGCCATGGCCCGCGCGCTGTTGCACGACACGCCCGTCTACGTGCTGGACGAGGCCACCTCGAACATCGACTCCGAGAGCGAGGCCGCCATCATAGACGTGGTGCAGGGGCTGGCCGGTCTGAAGACGGTCGTCATGGTGACGCACCGGCTGGCGGCCTTGAAGGACGCCGACTGCATTTACGTGCTAGAAGGCGGCCGAATGGTGGAGTCTGGGCGCCATGGCGAGCTGGCCGCGGCCGACGGGGCCTACGGGCGGCTTTGGGGCAAGCAGGAGCAGCTCGAGGTGTTCGCGCAGCAGGCGGGACGCGTCGACGTTTCGCTTGGCGAGGCCGAAGCCGACGCAGCCGGCGACGTGAGCGGCGTAGGCGCAGGCGCGGGGACTGATGGAGAAGCGGGCGCGGCTGCGGCCGGTGATGCGGCCGTTTCCGCTGGTGCCGGGCGCGCGAGGCGTTCGCACCTGTCCGTGATGGCCAGGCTGGTCGGCCTGACGAAGCCGCTGCTTCCCGTGATGGCGGCCGCGGTCGTCCTGGGCGTGCTAGGGTTCGGCGGCGCCATCTTTCTGACCGTGTTCGCCGTGTACGGCCTGCTCGACCTGTCGGGCGTTCCCGAGGGCATCGGCTGGGGCGCGGCCGTGGCGGCGGTGGCCGTCTGTGGGATCGTGCGCGGGCCGCTGCGCTACGGCGAGCAGCTTTGCAACCACTACCT
>CAQLOA010000103.1 GCA_948829205.1 uncultured Eggerthellaceae bacterium | reverse complement strand
GATAGAGGCGTTCGGCGCGTCCAGGCCCGCTGCCGGCTTCGCCTTCTGCCTGGAACAGTCGATGGCGGCAGTGGCCGCGGAAGAACAGCAGGAAACCGACGAAGCGGCGGATGCGGCCGAGAATCCCGCCGACGCGGAAGAGGTGCAGGCCGCGCTCGGCCACAGGCGCTTCCCCGCGTCGCGCAGGCGCAGGCTGCGAATCGCGGTTCCCAAGGGGGCTTTGCACGCCCAGGCCGTGGAATGCCTTCAAGCCGCGGGGCTCGACGTGGAAGGCCTGCGCAACATAGGCCGCCAGCTGGTCATCCGCTCCGAAAACGCCGACTATATAATAGTGCGCCCCTCCGATGCGCCGGCCTTCGTCGCCTACGGGGCGGCCGACTGCGGAATCTGCGGCCGCGACTCGCTGCTTGAGTCGGGCGCGCAGGTGGTCGAGTTGGTCGACCTAGGGTTCGGCGGATGCCGTTTCGTGGTCGCGCAGCCCAAGGGCGCAACGCCTCAGATCGAGGAGCGCTACCGCAAGCTGGGGTCCATCCGGGTGGCCACGAAGTACCCTAACATCACGCTGGCCCACTACGCCAAGACCGGCGTGCAGGTGGACATCGTGCGGCTTCATGGCAACATCGAGCTGGCGCCGCTCACGGGCATGGCCGAGCGTATCGTGGACATCACGGCCACGGGCACCACGCTTCGCGAGAACGACCTGGAGATAGTGGAGGAAGTGCTCGGGTCCACCGCGCGCTTCTTCGCCAACCCGTGTTCGCTGCGAACCGACGACAGAGTAGTAGAATTAGCGCGCACGCTGGCGGAAGTCTCCGCAGGCGTGCACTTCGACCCGATTGCTGGAAAGGCGATGTAAATGCGACGCATAGAACTGCAACCAACCGAGCCGTTCCGCCCCTCGTTCATCAACCGCACGGGTGCGTTCAACGCCGACGCCCTGATGGCCGCGACCCGAATCGTGCAGGACGTGCGCGAGCGCGGCGACGAAGAGCTGCGCGCCCTCACCGAGAAGTTCGACGGGGTGAAGGTGGAGTCGTTCCGCGTTCCCGACGAGGCATTCGACAGGGCGTTCGAAGAAGTGAACCCCGAGACCCTGGAGGCGCTGCAACACGCTGCGGCGCAGATCCGCGAGTTCCACCAGCGCCAGGTGCAGCAGAGCTGGATGTTCGCCCGCGAGGACGGTGCAATCGTCGGCGCGAAGGTGACGCCTATCGACTCGGTGGGCATATACGTGCCCGGCGGCCGCGCACTTTACCCCTCTAGCGTGCTGATGAACGCCATCCCCGCCAGCGTCGCAGGAGTGCGCCGCATAGCGTGCGTAACGCCGCCGACCAAGGACGGAAACGTGGACGCGGCAATACTCGTGGCCTGCAAGCTGGGCGGAGTCTCCGAGGTGTACACCGTCGGGGGAGCCCAGGCCGTAGCGGCCCTGGCATATGGGACCGACAGCATCCCCGCCGTCGACAAGATAACCGGCCCGGGCAACGCATACGTCGCGGCCGCCAAGAAGGTGGTCTCGGGCGACGTCGGAATCGACATGATCGCGGGGCCTTCCGAGGTGTGCGTGGTGGCCGACGAGTCCGCCGACCCGAGCCTGGTGGCCATCGACTTGATGGCGCAGGCCGAGCACGACCCGCTGGCGGCGTGCTACCTGGTGTGCGGAAGCAACGACTACGCCGACGCCGTGGAGGCCGCCATCGCCGGTCACGTCGCGCATTCGCCCCGTGCCGAGATCACCATGGCATCCCTGGACGGCCAGGGGCTGATCGTGGTCGTGAACGACATGGAGCAGGCCATACAGGCGGTGAACGTCATCGCGCCCGAACACCTCGAACTGCACGTGCGCGACGCCATGGAGTACCTGGGCGCCATCCGCAATGCGGGCGCCATCTTCCTGGGCGAATGGACCCCCGAGGCCGTGGGCGACTACGTGGCCGGCCCCAACCACACGCTTCCTACGGGAGGCACGGCGCGCTACGCGTCGCCGCTTTCCGTGGACGAGTTCGTCAAGAAGAGCTCCATCATCCAGTACAGCTCGAAGGCGCTTCAAAACGACTCGCGTTCCGTCATGCGCATCGCCATGCACGAGGGGCTGTGGGCGCATGCGCAGTCGGTCGCGCTGAGGATGCAGGCCATGGAGCAGCCGGCCGAGGCGTGCGAGGGCGCAGGAGACAAGGAGCGATTCGATGGATAGGGTGCGCGAGAGCGCGCCGCAGCTGGCGTCAATCACGCCGTACGACCCCAAGTACATCCCCGCCGATGCGTTCATGTCGGCCAACGAGAACCCGCACGACGTGAGCGAGGACATACGGCACGAGATCGAACGCGCCGTGCGAAAGGTCGACCTGAACCGCTACCCCGACCCGCTGGCCAACGAGCTGCGCGACATGATCGCCGAAGCCAACGGGCTGGAACGCGACTGGGTGCTGGTGGGCAACGGCGGAGACGAGCTGCTTTTCGACACGGCGCTGGCATGGGGCGGCCCGGGACGCACATTCCTCAACCTTCCCCCCACGTTCTCGGTGTACGCGGCCAACGCGCGGCTTACCAACACGGCCATGGTGGACGTGCCTCGCAAGGGCGCGCCCGACTTCGCCATAGACGAGGACGCCGTGCTTGCGGCCGTGAGCGACCCTTGCAACCCTGTGGACTTCACCATAATCGCAAGCCCCAACAACCCCACGGGGCTGCGCGCGCCGCACGACTTCATGGAGCGCCTGCTAGCGGCCACCGACGCATTGGTGGTGGCGGACGAGGCCTACTTCGAGTTCTCGCGCATGACCTCGCGTCCACTTCTGGAGGCCAATCGCAACCTGGTGCTGCTTCGGACGTTCTCGAAGGCTTTCTCTCTGGCGGGCGTGCGGCTGGGATACATCATGGCGCACCCGGACGTCATCAAGGAGTACCTGAAGGTGCGCCAGCCCTACTCGGTCGACGCGGTCAGCCAGGCCATCGGATGCGTGGTCTTCGAGAACCGCGCCAAGTTCGAGCCGGGCATACGCGCGATAATCGACGAGCGCGACCGCGTCATGGAGGGCCTCAAGGTCATCCCTGGCGTGCGTCCCTTCCCAAGTGACTCGAACTGGGTGCTGTTCCAGGTGGAAGACGCGGCGCACGCCTGGGAGTACCTGTACGGGAAGGGCATCCTGGTGCGCGACTTCAGCGACGCGCCGCTGCTGGAAGGCACGCTGCGCGTCACCATAGGAACGTCCGAGCAGAACGACGCGTTCCTGGCGAACCTGCGCGACTTCTGCATGAGGAAGAGGGATTAGCTAAGCGGTGCCGGGCGACCCGCGCGGGAGTTGCGGCTCGGCAGTGACACGGAACGGAGGCTGGCATGAGAAGCGCCAGTATCGACAGGAAGACCAAGGAGACCGACATCTCGGTATCGCTCGAGCTCGACGGCTCGGGCGCGGTGGACGCGAACACGAAGGTGCCGTTCTTCGACCACATGCTGGACGCGTTCGGGCGGCACGGGCTGTTCGACCTGTCTGCGGCCTGCGACGGCGACGTGGAGGTGGACGCGCACCACAGCGTGGAGGACACCGGCATCGTGCTGGGCCAGGCCGTGGCCGAGGCCTTGGGCGACAAGCGCGGCATCGTGCGCTTCTCCGACGCGGTCATCCCCATGGACGAGGCGCTGGTCATGTGCGCCATGGACATCTCGGGGCGAGGTCAGCTGTACTGGGACATGGACGTGCCGGTGGATGCCATCTGCACGTTCGACACTCAGCTGGCCAAGGAGTTCTTCGTGGCCTTCGCCGCGAACGCGGGCATAACGCTGCACATGAAGCAGCTTGCGGGAGAGAACGCCCACCATCTTATAGAGGCGGCCTTCAAGGCGTGCGGGCGCGCGCTGCGTGCCGCCGTGGCTATAGACCCGCGCGCGGCCGACGCGCTTCCCTCCACCAAGGGCGTGCTGTGACGTTCGCGCTGGTCGACTACCGCAAGGGCAACATCAAGTCCGTGGAACGGGCGCTTGCGGCGTGCGGCGCGGAAGTCGCCGTGACGTCCGACCCTGCCGTGGTGCGTGGCGCTGACGCCGTGGTGCTTCCCGGCGTTGGGGCGTTCGCGGACGCCATGGGCACTTTGTGCGAGCTGGGGCTTGCGGACGCGCTGCGCGACGCCATCGACGGCGGGGTGCCGTTTCTAGGCATATGCCTGGGGCTGCACCTGATGTTCGAAGGCGGCGAGGAGCATGCGGAAGGCGATGCGCCCACGCCAGGGCTCGGCGTGCTTCCGGGTGTGGTGCGTGCGATGCCGCGCGAAGCCGGAGGCGTGGCGTACAAGGTGCCGCACGTGGGGTGGAACTCGGTGCGCTATCGCGAAGGCGACCCGCTGTTCTCAGGGATGGCCCAGGACGAACACTTCTACTTCACGCACAGCTACATGGCGCCGGAGGGCGCCTTCACCACGGGCGAAACGACCCATTCGGTTACATTCCCCAGCGCGGTGCGGAAAGGCAGCGCGTTCGGCGTACAATTCCATCCCGAGAAGAGCTCCAGCGCGGGCGCGGCGCTGATCGGCAACTTCGTCGACTTCGCCAGGAGCGCCTGACGCCGGGTTCGCCCCGCAAAGATTCGGAGGACATGCCATGTACCTGCTTCCAGCCATAGACATACTCGGCGGCAAGGCCGTTCGCCTTGCCAAGGGCGACTACGACAAGGTCACCGTATACAACGACGACCCAGTGCTTCAGGCGCAGCTGTTCGAGGAGGCGGGGGCCGAATGGCTGCACGTCGTCGACCTGGACGGCGCGCGCGACGGCGACCAGGCGAACGTGGACGTTGTGTCGGGCATCCTGAAGCGCACGAAGCTGCACGTGGAGGTGGGCGGCGGAATCCGCACGCTGGATGCGGCCAGACGCATCCTGGACACGGGTGCCGACCGCGTGATATTCGGCACCGCCCTGGTGCGCGACCCCGACTTCGCGCAGGCCGCCGTCGAGGAGTTCGGCAGCGACTCGGTGGTTTGCGGAATCGACGCCAAGGACGGCGACGTGAAGGTGGAGGGCTGGGTTTCCGGCGCCGAGATTTCGGCGCTCGAGCTGGCCTCGCGCATGGCCGCGCTGGGCTATGAGCACCTGGTCTACACCGACATCGCCCGCGACGGCATGCAGACGGGCATTGCGCCTGCGGCCTACGTCGAGATGTACCAGGCGTTCGGGAACCTCGTCATCGCCAGCGGCGGCATATCGTCCGTCGCAGACATCCTGAAGCTGGCGAAGGTGTCCGAGGCCATCGAAGGCGTCATCGCCGGGCGCGCCATCTACGAGGAGTCGTTCACCGTGGCCGACGGCGTCGCCGCCTGCAAGGGCACGATGCAGCAGGAGTCCGACTTCCTGCGCGACCTCGAGAAGCCGATAGAGCTGTAAGGAAAGGGGAAGGAAAGGATGCGCACCGTGCTCAAGCAATGGCTCGCTCGGCGGAAACGTCCACTGGACGTTTCCGTTCGCTGCGCAACCTGCGCGCGGCGCGCATCCTTTCCGTCTGCCTTATCGATGTGCGGTTGGAACCTCCGCTCCGTTCTTCCAGCCTTCCATCTTGCGAGCATCCTATGCTGACCAAGCGAGTCATACCGTGCATGGACGTCAAGGACGGCCGCGTCGTCAAGGGCGTCAACTTCGTGAACCTGCGCGACGCGGGCGACCCGATAGAGCTCGCCGACCGCTATGA
>CAQLOA010000102.1 GCA_948829205.1 uncultured Eggerthellaceae bacterium | reverse complement strand
ACCTGGGTGCTCACGTTCCCGGGCTGCGGCTTGCTCGGCTTCGCGTGCGCCAAGCTGTTCCTGATGGTACTGTAGGCGCGGCCGAGCCGCCGCCTGCCGAGCGAGAAAGAGAAGCGAGGGCCCCTCATGGCGCGTAAGAAGAAGCACGACTACTTCCAGTCCTACTGCGAGCTCGCGAAGCTGGCGGTGCAGGAGTCCGACTACCTCATCGAGTCGCTCAAGACGTTCACCACCGCCGCCGAGATGGGCGACATCATCGAGCGCGTGCATGAGCTGGAGAACGCGGGCGACCTGATCAACCACGAGCTGTACTCGGCCGTGGCGGTGGACTTCATGCCCCCCATCGACCGCGAGGACGTGGTGGAGCTGGCCAGCGCCCTGGACAACGTGCTCGACTACATCGAGGACGTCATCGACCACATGTACATGTACGACATCCACGTCATCCCGCCCGACGCGCTGCGCTTCGCCGACATCATCAAGAAGTCCTGCGAGGCCCTCGACCGCGCCATGGTGGAGTTCCACAACTTCAAGCGCTCCAAGGAGTTCAAGCGCTTCATCGTCGAGATAAACACCTACGAGGAAGAAGCCGACGTGCTCAACCGCGACGTGATGCGCCACCTGCACACCGTGGAGAACGACGAGGTCATGCACGTGCTGGTGTGGTCGCGCATCTACGAGCGCATGGAGAAGTGCTGCGACGCCACCGAGCATGCGGCCGACATCTGCAGCACTATCATGTTGAAAAATATGTAGTTCCGTGGCCCGAAGGGGTGGAGGCGAGGTAAGTCAGGAGGGGCGGAAGGATTCGCCGCGAATCCGCTTGCGAGGCTGCGGTGCGGGTTTTGGCGGAGAAGGGGTTCGAGGACTGTCTGAGGCGCCGCGAAGCGGCGCCGAGTTCCGCAGAACCTCCGTCAAAACCCGCACCGCGGTAGCCGAGCCCTGCGGAGAGCGCGTAGCCTTCCGCCCCAATCGTTGCGGTTAGGCTTCCTCAACCTTCACGATTCGCGCCACCACGGGCGCTCCGTTGAAGTCGAGGCCGTCGGTGGCGTCTTCAAGGTCGCGGCGCGACATCGTCCAAAGGCGCGCCACCATGTCCTTCGCCTTCCCAAGCGCCTCGTCGTACAGCTGCCAGAACGACTCGGTGCGCGCGTCGCCCGTCCAGGGGTCCGTCCATTCGGCATTTTCGCGGTTGTCGAAGGCGGACTCGAACAGAAGGCCGTTTCGGTGAGACATCGCCCGGACGAACGAGTGCCTGCGGAACAGCTCTTCGGCGCGGCCTAGCAGCTCGCGCTTCACCCCCATGGGGGAACGCATTGCGCGAAGCGCCTTGCGGTAGGCGTTCACGCTCTTCTCGAACGCGTCGTCGGGGATGCTGCGCCCCGTCGCGTCGAAGACGGCCCTCTTGCTGAGCAGCGAGACCTGGCGAAGCGTGGCCAACGACCCTCTGAGCGTCCTTGAGGACGGGTCGTAGTCCTCGATGGTGGTCTTGGCCTTCGTGCTGAGCACCAGCACGTCGAGCTCGCTTTCGATCTCGGCGTGCACCTCGTGGCCGTCGCGCTCGTCGAGGCCTTCGACGCCCGCGCCGCAGAGCGCGTTCTGCTGGGCGTAGACGAACGGATGCATCGTCGAGTCGAGCACGTAGTGGCACGCCATCCCCAGCACGTAGGCGCGGCAGGTGCTGCGCGTGCACGGGTCCATCGCGGGCACGGCGTCGCGGTAGGCGGCCAGCAGCACGGCGGGGTCGGCCTTGTGCATGGCCGTGCCTATGCCCCATGCGCGGACAAGCGACGGCCTGGCCTGTCCGAAGAAGAACACGTCCGGGCCCTGGTTCCCCAGAAGGAACGCGTCGAACTCGTCGCGCGAGTCGCCCACGAGCGCATGCAGCGAGTCGTAGACCTCGCGCCCGAACTGGTCGTGCGTTATGACGGCGGCCATCGCGTTTCACCTCCTTGCTGGAAGCTTGCGGTATCCGCCCATTATACGTACGCCATCCGCCTGTGCGTTCGGTGGGCGGCGCATTCCACAAACTAATCTTTGCTATAGTTGTCTCATCTGCGCAGATTCAGCCTTTGCGCATGCAAGTCATCGACATCCAAGGAACGGTGCAGCCCAAAGCCATGTCGCTCATAGTCGCAAAATTCGGTGGGACGTCCGTCGCTTCGCCCGAGCGCATAAAGAACGTCGCGAAGCGCCTTGCCGCCATGGTCGACGGCGGCGACCAGGTCGTTGCCGTCGTGTCCGCGATGGGCAAGACGACCGACGAGCTGATGGGGCTGGCGGCCGCGGTGAGCAGCAATCCTCCGGCGCGCGAGCTGGACCGGCTGCTGTCCACCGGCGAGCAGGTGTCGATGACGCTGCTCGCGCTGGCGCTCGAGG
This sequence comes from uncultured Eggerthellaceae bacterium, assembly GCA_948829205.1. Classification (GTDB taxonomy): domain Bacteria; phylum Actinomycetota; class Coriobacteriia; order Coriobacteriales; family Eggerthellaceae; genus MGBC163016. Next base: position 3,339 of record CAQLOA010000102.1, on the reverse strand, counting down.
CCATGGGGTACCCGGCCATAAGCTTCACGGGGCGCCAGGCGGGCATCGAGACCAACGGCACCCACAACAAGGCCAAGATCATCAAGGTGCACAACGAGCGCATCCTCAAGGCCCTCGAAGACGGCCTGATCCCCGTGGTGGCGGGCTTCCAGGGCATAGACGCCAACGGTGACATCACCACGCTTGGGCGCGGGGGCAGCGACACCACCGCCGTGGCCGTGGCGTGGGGCATAGGCGCCGACATATGCGAGATATACTCCGACGTGGACGGCGTCTACACCACCGACCCGCGCGTTTGCCCGAGGGCCAGGAAGCTCGACGCGGTGTCGTACGACGAAATGCTCGAGCTTTCCAGCGTCGGGTCGGGCGTGCTGCAGTCTCGCGCAGTCGAGTTCGCCAAGAAGTGGGGAGTCGTCATCCATTCGAGGTCAGCGTTCTCCGACAAGGAGGGCACGTACGTTAAGGAGGAGTCTCCTGTGGAGCAGGCAGTCATCACGGGAATCGCCCACGACACGTCCGAAATGAAGGTGACCATCCGCCACGTGCCCGACACCACGGGCGTGGCCGCCAAGGTGTTCTCGGCGCTTGCGGGCAACATGGTGAACATGGACATGATCATCCAGAACACCTCGCTCGACGGGGCCACCGACATCTCGTTCACATGTCCTGCATCCGACCTTCCTAGGGCCAAGGAGGCGCTGTCCGGCGTCATGGACGAGATCGGCGCCGCAGGCATCGATGTTGACGAGGACATCGCCAAGGTCAGCCTCGTCGGCACGGGCATGAAGTCGACGCCGGGCGTGTCGGCCAAGGCGTTCCGCACTTTGGGCGAGAACAACATCAACATCCTGGCCATATCGACGTCGCCCATACGCCTTTCCATGGTGATCGAGGCGCACGAGGCGCAGCGTGCGGTGCAGGTGCTGCACACCGCGTTCGACCTGGACGCCGACAGCGTGTTCGAGGAGACGCAGCTTTCCGCCGAGGAGATAGCCGACAAGATGAAGAAGGGGCGGTAGGTTTCGTCGGCCTTGACGGCCGCCGAAACGCTTGTCCGCGGTTCGCCTTCGCACTTTCTTCGGGCTCGGCGTTGGCCGAAGCCAACTTGGCCCTCAGACGTACGAATGCGAACCACTGGATACGCCGCTCGCTGCCTGTAACAGGAAAGGAACGATTTGAAATGATGAAGAATGGAATACCTGAAAGGCCTGTTGTCGCTGTGGCGGGGGCCACGGGGGCCGTGGGCCGCGAGTTTTTGAAGGTGTTGCACGAGCTTGACTTTCCGGCCAGCGAGGTGAGGGCGCTCGCGTCCGCGCGCTCGGCTGGGAAGAAGCTGCCGTTCGACGGGTGCGGAGACGTTCCCGCAGGCGAGCTCGTTGTGTCGGAGATGGCGCCCTCCGCGTTCGAAGGCGTGGACATCGCGCTGTTCTCGGCGGGCGGCGACGTCTCGAAGGAGATGCGCCAAGCGGTCCTGGACGCGGGCGCGGTCATGATAGACAACTCGTCCGCCTTCCGCATGGACCCGGACGTCCCGCTGGTGGTGCCCGAGGTCAACCCCGAGGACGTGAGGTGGCATTCCGGCGTGATCGCCAACCCAAACTGCTCGACCATCCAGATGGTCGTCGCCCTGAAGCCGCTCTACGACCTGTCGCGCATCAAGCGCGTGGTGGTGTCCACCTATCAGGCCGCATCGGGGGCAGGCGCGGCCGCCATGGACGAGCTGTACGACCAGACGCGCGAGATCCTGGACGGAGTGCCAGACGAAGAGCTCGGCGTGAAGGCCTTCCGGCACCGCATAGCGTTCAACTGCATCCCGCACATCGACGTGTTCCTCGACGACGGCTCCACCAAGGAGGAGTGGAAGATGGTCGCCGAGACCAAGAAGATAATGCACGACGACGAATTGGCCGTCAGCGCCACGTGCGTGCGCGTGCCCGTGCTGCGCTGCCATGGCGAGTCGATCAACGTCGAGTTCGAAGGCGACGTCGGCGTGGAGGCGGCCCGCGCCGCGCTCGAGCAGGCGCCTGGCGTCCGGGTGATGGACGACCCCGCCTCGTGCGAGTACCCGATGCCCGGCCTTCTTGCCAACACCTCCGACACCTACGTGGGCAGGCTGCGCCGCGATCCTTCCGTCGAGCACGGGCTGGCCTTCTGGGACGTGGCGGACCAGATTCGCAAGGGTGCGGCATTGAACGCAGTTCAGATTGCTTTGCTTCTTATCCAGGAATGAGAAAAACCCGTCTAGACGACTTGCTGATCGGGCGAGGCTTGTACTCCGGTCGCGAAGAGGCGCTGCGGGCGGTGATAGCCGGCGAGGTGCTGGTCGACGACGTGGTCGCCACCAGCGCGGCCGCGAGGGTCGCTCCAGACGCTGCGGTGCGGCTGCGCGGCAAGGGACGCTACGTGTCGCGCGGGGGAGAAAAGCTGAAGGGCGCCATAGACGCGTTCGGCGTCGACGTGACGGGATGCCGCTGCCTCGACATAGGCAGCTCCACCGGTGGCTTCACCGACTGCCTGTTGCAGGAGGGGGCGTCGCACGTGGCATGTGTCGACGTCAACTACGGCCAGCTGGACTGGAAGATCCGAAGCGATGCGCGCACCGAGGTGTTCGAGCGCACCAACATCCGCAAGGCCGACCCGGGCGCCATCGGGGCGCCGTTCGACGTGGTCGCGATCGACGTGAGCTTCATCGGCCTGGCGTCGCTCGCCCCCGACATCGCGCGCTTCTGCCGGCCGGGCACCGTGCTTCTGGCGCTGGTGAAGCCGCAGTTCGAGTCGAGGCGCGGCGAGGCGGAGGGCGGCGTCGTGCGCGACGAGGCCGTGCGCATGCGCACCGTGGACGAGGTGCAGTGCGCCCTGCGCGAAAACGGATTCACAACAAACGGGCCGATCCGATCCCCGCTTCGCGGGCCTTCTGGCAACATTGAGTACTTGCTGAGGGCCGAGTACGTAGGAAACCGGGAGTAGGGAATGGATGCAATAAACGCCATCAACGCGATACTGATCGACGCCACCACGCAGATCGACAACTTCATGTACACGTGGATCCTGGTGGCGTTGTTGGTTTTCACGGGCATTTGGTTCTCGGTTCGCACGAAGTTCGTGCAGATCCGCTACATAAAGGACATGTTCGCCAACCTTGCCGGCAAGAGCGTGGCCGAGGACAGGAGCTATTCGAAACGCGAGCAGTCCATCGCCGAGAAGGCGGACGAGAACGCCTCGGCGCCCGGCCTTGGCGGCGAGACCGAGGCCGAAGCCGAGGGCAAGTCGGCCTACTCCAAGGACGGGAAAAGCCGCAGGAAGCAGATATCGTCGTTCCAGGCGCTGATGGTGTCGACC
>CAQLOA010000101.1 GCA_948829205.1 uncultured Eggerthellaceae bacterium | reverse complement strand
CAGCGCCGTGCCCATGACGAAGGCGAACTCGTGAGTAGGCACGCCGATGGACGACAGCGGCTGCAGAAGCCTTTCCACGGCTTCGGTTATGTCCATGGAAGTGGTCGTGAGCGTCAGCAGGCTTCCGGCAAGAAGCAGAAGCAGCAGCCGCGCGGAGATGAAGGCGGCCTGCATCGCGCCTTCCTCGCTTATGCGCAGCCATCCCCAGTCGACGTACACCTGGCCGCCCTGCACGAACAGCAGGTTGAACAGCCCGGTCAGCACCACGATGAACAGCAGCGGCGCTATGGAGCGCAGCGCCTGAGAGATCGGGATGCGCGCCGCCAGCACCACCGCCACAAAGAAGGCCGCCACCAGGGCAAGACCCGCGGCGTTCGCGGCGCAGAAGACGGCGACCACCACGAACAGGGTGCCCAGCACCTTGGTGCGGGGGTCGAGCCCGTGAACCACGCTGTCCGCCGGCCAGTAGCGGCCGAACAATGCGTTTCCGCTCATGCCCGGCCCCCTTCCGGGCCGCGCTCGTCCATCCCACGCAGGCCAGCTGCTGGGCTGGCGGCCGCCTCGTCGACTCCGCATCCGTTCCCCGCCAGGCTTCGCCAGCGCGCCACCACCTGCCCGGCAAGCTCTACCACCGTGGGCACGGTGCAGAAAAGCCCCAGCATCCCCAGCCGGTTCGCAAGATGCGTTGTGTGGGGAACGCCCAGGCCTATGCGCGCGATGGCGTCCTCGTCTGAGAATATAAGCGCGGGCGACCCGTCGGCCACGACGCGCCCTTCGTTCATCAGCATCACGCGGTTGCAAAGCCTGGCCAGGTCGTCCATGTCGTGCGAGACGATCACGGTGGCCACGTTGCTCGTGCGGTGCAGCTCGGAAATCAGCCCCAGGAACAGCTCGTGGGACTTCGGGTCGAGCCCTGCGGTGGGCTCGTCCAGCACCAGCACCTCGGGTTCCATGGCAAGCACCCCTGCCAGGGCCACGCGCCTCTGCTGTCCGCCCGAAAGCTCGAATGGGCTTCTGTCGCCCACCTTGTCGGGCGAAAGATGCACCAGCTCCAGGGCCTTGCGCACCTTCAGGTCCGCCTCTTCTTGCGAAAACCCCAGGTTGCGCGGGCCAAACGCCACATCCTCGAAGACGGTGGGCGCGAAAAGCTGGTGCTCGGGGTACTGGAACACCATCCCTACCGACCTGCGCGCCTCGGCAACGTTGCGCTTGTCGGCCAGGTTGCGCCCGCGCACGGACGCGTGCCCCGCCGTGGGGCGCAGTACGCCCGCAAGCAGCTGGGCCAACGTGCTCTTCCCCGAGCCCGTGTGCCCTGCGATTCCCAGGAAGTCGCCTTCGTTCAGCGAGAGAGACACGTCGTGCAGCGCCCACTGGGAGCCCCCGCTTCCGGCCCCCGCCTGCCGGGGCTCGCATGCGTCCCCGACGCTCGCGCCCGCGCGACGCCTTTCGGCCTTGCAGGCCTTCCGCGCCTGCTTGGGCGCATAGGAGAAGCTGACGCCTTCCAGGGTTATGACGGGCTCGCCTTCGTGCGCGGCGGCCTCGCATGCCCGCATGGCCCCCGACGGCGCGCCCGCTTCCTTCCGCGGCACCCCCGCAACGCCCAGCAGCCCTTCCAGCTCGCCTTCCAGCTGCCGCTCGTCCACGCACGTGGGAACCGGCATGCCTGCGTCCTGCAGCGCCAGGCTCATCTGCGCGGCGAAGGGCGGCTCCAGGTTCAGTTCGCGCAACTCGCGCGCCCTGGACAGCACCTCCTGCGGAGCGCCGTCCATGGCCACCTTCCCCGACTTCAGGACCACCACCCTGTCGGCCAGCGCCGCCTCCTCCATGGAATGCGTGATCAGCACGATGGTGATGCCCGCGTCGTTGAGCTCGCGGCACAGGCGCATGAGCCCCCTGCGGCCACGCGGGTCCAGCATCGACCCGGCTTCGTCGAAGACGATGACCTGCGGGTCCATTGCGCAGATGCCGGCGATGGCCACGCGCTGCTTCTGGCCGCCCGAAAGCGCGAAAGTCTCGCGCTTGCCGAAACTGCCGAGCCCCACGCGCTCGAGCGCTCCCTGCACGCGCCCGGAAAGCTCGTCGGACGGCACGCCAAGGTTCTCGGGCCCGAAGGCCGCGTCGTCTTCCACCACGGCGGCCACTATCTGGTCGTCGGGGTTCTGGAACACCAGCCCCGCGTTGCTGCGCACCTCCAACAGGTTTCCGCCATCCGAAGTGTCCAGCCCGAGCACGCACACCTTCCCCGCGTCGGGCAGGAGCAGCGCGTCGACGTGCCTGGCCAGCGTCGACTTGCCGCTTCCGTTGCCGCCCAGCACGCAGACGAACGAGCCGCGCTCGATGGACAACGTCACGTCGTCGAGCGCGTTCGCATGCCCGTCGTAGCTGAAGCTGACGTTTTGGAAGCCGACTATCGCCATGGCAGCAGCGCCCTCATGACAAAGCGTCGCGTCGTGCGCCCGCTAGGCCTTCGCCTGCTTCTTCGTCGGCGTGATGAGGTTGGATATGCTCTTGTACACCAGCAACGTCAACGCGCTGACAAGCACGCCCTTGATGGCATTGAACGGAAGGATGGCGGGCACAACCAACGCCGCCACGGCCTCGAAGGGCATTCCGTAGAACAGCGGGTCGATTATCAGGTTCGCGACGATGATTCCCACGATCAGGCACACCGTGGAAACCACCAGGCCGACGATGCCGCCCTTCATGGTGTGCATGCGCCTGTAGATGATTGCGGCGGGCACGATGTACACGATGGCCACGATGCAGCTCATGAGGCATCCGACCCAGTTGCCGGTGATGGCCGCGTGCGCCACCGCGCACGCCAATCCCACGATAAGCCCGGGCCCGGCACCGTAGGCGAAGGCGACCACCGTGGTCGGCACAAGCGAGAAGTCAAGCTTCAGAAACGATGCCGCCGGGAACAATGGGAACTCGATGAAGCTGAGCAGCAGCGCTATGGCGCACATCAGCGCCATGACCACGAGCTGCTTCGTGCTCCAACGGTTCTCGTTCTGAAGGGTGGGGGTGTTTGCGCGCGCGTCGATAGACATAGTGAGACCTCCTGCCTCTTCCATCCGGACTTTGACCGTTGGCCCCGGCATTCGACCGGGTCAACCCATCCAGCCGCCAGCAGCGCAAGCTGACAAGCTGGTGGGCTCGCGGGCTCCCGACGCCTTGCTGCGTGCAGTCGCACGCCCGAAGCGTCGGCTACCGCCAGTGAGGAATTCCACCTCGCCCTGAAACAGTAACGTCGCCGATTATAGCGCTAAAGGCCCATGTCAGGGGACGTTCGCTTTTGACACGGGCCAAACGCTAGAACTTGGTGTTGTATGCCTCGAGGACCTTGTCGTATTCCTCTTCGGTCTTGTCGAACAGAGGCCGGACCTGGCCAGGGTCGGAAGGAGCGCCCGAATCGTTGGGGCGCAGCGCCTCGGTGAGCGCATAGGACGCATCGTACAGCGCCGTGAATCCCATCCCGACGGCAAGCCCCTTCAAGGTATGCGCCGCCCGGAACGCCGACTCGAGGTCATCGTTCTCCATCGCGCCGCAAAGCTGCGAGTTGACCGGGTCGTCGAAGAACATCTTCACGAACTTCGTCACCCTCTCGTCGGTCAGAAGATGGCCGCGCACGTCCGCCAGGTCCCCCGAGATGCTTTCGTAGAACTCTTCCAAAGACATAGCCAGTCTCCTCCGATCTGCTGCCCCAGGCAGCCCCTCGTTCAAGCGGCATGCGCCGCTGTCGTTCCTATCCGTCGATCGACGACACCGTGCTCTGGAAGTCCTCGCACGGCTGAGCGTCGGGGTCGACGAACACGTATCCGCCGCGGCCGCCCCTCTTCATCTCGTAGAGGGCTCCATCCGCAGCCTTGAATATGTCATCGTAGCTGGCATCGCCGCCTTGCACGCACACCACCCCGATGCTGACCGACATAGGGAATCCCTCGTACTCGCCCGTTATCGTGTTGAAGATGCGCTTGACCAGCGGCTCGGGGTCGATTTCGCATTCCATGCAGATCATGAACTCATCGCCGCCGATGCGGGCGATTATGTCAGTGTCGCGCACACTGTCCTTCAGCTTGTCGGACAGATGCTTCAAGACCTCGTCGCCGAACATGTGGCCGTAGGTGTCGTTGGCGTCCTTGAAGTGGTCCATGTCGATCACCATCAGCACGAACCTGCCCTCTGGCCGCTCGGCCATGCGCTCCTTTATCAGCTTGCGGGCGAAGTCGTGATGCATCAACCCGGTCAGCGAGTCGTGGGTCGCCTTTATTTCGAGGGCCGTCATCCGCTGGCGGTTCTCGTGAACGTCCACCATCTTGCCGATGGATCCGTGGTAGACCATGCCCTTCTTGGTCTCCCTCCACATGGCCCTGGCGGCAACGTGGAACCATCGCAGCTCGCCTTCCACGGTGGCCTTGAGGTCGAGCTGGACTATCGGGTCGTCCTTCGTGGTGCTTCGCAGCATGTCGAAGAGTTTCTGCAGGTTATCCTCCCCGAACATGTCCGCAAGCACCTTGTTGTTGTACGGGTCGCTTATCACCTCGGGAAGCCCAAGCTTGGCGCTTCCGTAGTCAGCGAACACTATGAGCGGGGGATCGTCGGTGTACTCGAACTGGATCTCGTTGGACATCATGGCATAGAAGTTGAACTTCATCCGCTCGTACTCGAGAAGGTCGAGGGTGCGGCTGGACGGAGCGGGCAGGTCGTCGCCGTCGGACACGATCTTGGCCGCCTTGGACGCCGCCCGGTTCGCATCCTTCATGACGTTCGCCGAAGCCGAGGCTATCTTCAGCTCGTCGCGTATCTCGTCGGCTATGTCGGTCAGGCATTCCAGCATGAACGGGTCGAAGGCCCCGCACTCGCCGTTAAGGATCATCTCGATGGCCTTGTCGTGGGGAATGGCCGCCTTGTAGACGCGTTCGGAAGTCAGGGCGTCGTACACGTCCGCAAGCGACACAACCTGCGCGCTGATCGGGATCTCGTCGCCCTTCAGGCCATCGGGGTAGCCGCGTCCGTCGAACCTCTCGTGATGCCAGCGGCATATCTCGTAGGCGGTCTGCACCAGCGGGTCGTTCTTGTAGATCGAAAGGGTGGACAGCATCTCCGCCCCCACGGCGGAATGCGTCTTCATCAGCTCGAACTCCTCGTCCGTAAGGCGTCCGGGCTTGTTGAGGATCTCTTCGGGTATGGCCATCTTCCCTATGTCGTGAAGGCTTGATGCCATGGAGATCATCGATATGGTGTCCGGGTCGAGGTCTTTCCTGCCGGTCTTCTTGGCCACCTGGTACAGCAGTTTCTCGGTGATGGTGTTCACGTGGAGCACGTGCATGCCGCTTTCGCCGTTGCGGAACTCGACGATCTGGCTGAGGATGTTGACCATCATGTTGACCGACTTCTGCCGCTCGTAGATCTGGTCCTCCACCATATCGACCAGCGTGCGCTGCTTCGCGTACAGCATGAGCGTGTTCATCACTCGGCGCTTCACGATGTAGGTGTCGAACGGACGGCTTATGAAGTCGGTGGCCCCCAGGTCGTAGGCCCTCTTGATGACCGACGATGAAGTTTCGGACGAAACCATGATCACCGGCGTGCTGGAGATGTAGCCGTGGCTGTTCATCATCGCGAGCACTTCCAGGCCGTCCATCTCGGGCATGACGATGTCCAGGAGCACCAGCGCGATCCTCTCGACGCTGGACTGCAGGATGGACACGGCCTCGATCCCGTTCTCGGCCTCGATGATTTCGTACTCGTCGCCCAGCATGTCCGCCAGAAGGGCGCGGTTCATGGGGGCGTCGTCGACTATGAGTATGGTTTGC
>CAQLOA010000100.1:3135-5826 GCA_948829205.1 uncultured Eggerthellaceae bacterium | reverse complement strand
GCGGAACTCGGCGCCGCTTCGCGGCGCCTCAGACAGTCCTCGAACCCCTTCTCCGTCAAAACCCGCACCGCAGCCTCGCAAGCGGATTCGCGACGGAGCCTTGCGCCCTTCCGGAGACTACCTCACGTCCCAGACGCGGACGTTGCATTCGACGATTCGGGCCTTGTTCAGAGGCGTGTGGTCGACGTTACTGTAGGTGACGATGCGCTGGCGGCTTCCGCTTGAGGCAAGGAACTCGCCGTAGCCCTGGTTGGCGTTCTCGGGCTGTATGGTGTAGTAGCGCCTGTTCGCGGCGTCGATCGCAGCCACCACTCCCGTGGACTTGACGAACGTGAGCCCGTCGCTCCATGCGGCCGGGGCGAACGGCGTCCTGGCGAAGCGCAGCCAGCTTCCGCCTACGTCGCCTTCGGCAGGGGTGTAGGTGCCAAGGTTGGATATGCCGTCGCCGTATGCGTAGATGTCCTCGAAGGCGAAGCTGAACCCGGTGTCGCCGTATGACACGAACGTCGGCTTCATGGAGGCAGGGAGGACCAGCGTGTCGGTGGCCTGCCCGCTGTCGGCGTCGACGTGTGTGAGTTCGTAGTAGACACCCTTGGCGTTCGCGCGAGGCGCCACGGCAACCCCGCCCGAGGTCGAGGCCAGCGGGCAGGCGAAACGCCCCTCGGATTCCAGCACGGTCTTGGCCTCTGATGCGGCCGCGCCGAAGGGAGCCCTCATAAGCAGGCTGCTCTCCTCGGAGGCAGGGCCTTCCCTCGTCGGAACGAGCTGCCAGAACGCAAAGCCTCCCGAAACGGCCACGGAAGGCATCTCCCATTCCGAGGTGCCTTCGGCGGCCACCTGCGGCGAAAGCGCGGCGCCGCCGCTGATGCGCGCGGTGTAGACGCGCCACTTGCCGTTGAGGATGTCGGCCTCGACCCAGGCCACGCCCGTCGAGTTCAGGCGCGCATCGAATATCTGGAAGCCTTCGCTTCTCCCGGCGGGCTTGTCGATCACGGTGGCAAGCTCGCCGTTTGCAAGCGAAAGCATGCCGACCTGAACCAGCGGATCGGACGTTTCGCACGGCAGCAGGCAGCATGCCACGTTCTCGTCGTCGGCCCATACGAGCGTCCCGTAGGGAAGCGAGGCCTGCGACACCATGGTCAGCTTCGAGCCAAGGTCGTCCACGTACTCGCAGTCGTCGGTGGTGAACACCTGGTCCTGCGACACCGAGAGCGTGTCGGGCTCGTCGGCGGCCCAGGCCCGCCGGGTTTCTTCGGGGCTGCAGAGCGGGGAAGCGGCCGCTGCCAAGGTGCCGGCCCCTGCGACGAGGGCGACTCCTGCAACGCCTTGCAGGAAGCTTCTTCTCGTCATAGCCGGATTGCTTGCAGCCAATTGGCCGGATTCGTTCTCGATCGCGCCTTGGCGCCTGTGTGGCACTTTATGCATAACGCTATTATGTCATTCAATAAACGCATTGTCGCCGTGCCTCCGATAATGGATACAATAAACGCAAACTGCCCGTCGCAAAGGCTGCTTTTCCAGGGTCTAGCAGTTGGAAGAAGGTTCAGATGAGTTCAGCGACAAAGCGCATCCTCCTGGTGGAGGACGAAAAGAGCATCCGCGAGGCCGTTGCAGCCTACCTCGAGAAGGAAGGCTACTGGGTCACCGCCGTCGAGGACGGCAAGGAGGCCATCGACGAGTTCGGCAAGCACGACTTCGACACCATAATCCTCGACCTGATGCTTCCGAAGGTTTCGGGCGAGAAGGTCTGCAAAGTCATTCGCGACACCTCCGACGTGCCGATAATCATGCTCACGGCCAAAGGCGAGATCGAGGACCGCATCATAGGTCTCGAGCTCGGCGCAGACGACTACCTGGTCAAGCCCTTCAGTCCGCGCGAGCTGGTGGCCCGCGTTCGCGCGCTTCTGCGCCGCGTCAATTCCGACCGCGAGCCGCTGCGCGAGGCCATGGAGTACGGCGAGCTGACCATCGACATGACGGGCCACAAGGTGCTGGTGAACGGCGAGGAGGTGGACCTCACGGCCAGCGAGTTCAAGCTGCTCGCCACCCTTTCCCGCTATCCCGGGCGCGTCTATTCGCGAATGGAGCTGGTCGAGAAGGTCCTCGGCTACGACTTCGAAGGGTACGAGCGCACCATAGACTCGCATGTGAAGAACTTGCGTGCCAAACTTGGAGATAATCCGAGGAATCCCAAATGGCTGCACACCGTCCACGGCGTCGGTTATCGTTTTGAGGACCCGTCGAAGGGCGAGGGCAACTAGCTGCGGCCTTCGACGCCGGGGTGGGAGCCCGTCCGTTTCCAACAGAAGCAAGAGAGATGCAGCAAAACGAGGGGAAGCATAGGCGCTTTCGGAATTCGTACCGAGCGTCGATGATGGTCGCGTTCGCCATGGTCGCGGGCATCACTGCTGCCCTGACCATCACGGTCGTCGCGCTGGTGTTCGGGGCGTACTTCGCCTCCTACACATCCGACAACATGAAGGCGGTCGCCAACTTCGCCGCCGAGCGCATATCCGAGGAATACAGCTACGTGAGGTCGATGGCCTCGGTCAACTACGGGCTCGTCATGGAGAACCTGCAGTTGAGCGAGGACGCCGGCCTCATGGTCCTCGACTCCGAAGGCAACACCCTTTACGACTCGTCCGTCGTCGGCGGACTCACGGGCGCGAAAGGCGAGGGCCCCAGCGCCGC
>CAQLOA010000100.1:0-3125 GCA_948829205.1 uncultured Eggerthellaceae bacterium | reverse complement strand
CCGCATCGCAGGTCGCCATTGCCGCCGTCACCTACGGTGGCCAGGAGGTGGGCTCGGTCCGCATATGGATATACGGGTCCGACGTGCTCATGAACCGGCTCGACATAGCGTTCCGCAACAACACGTACCATGCCCTGCTCATGGCCGGTGCCACGTCCGTCATCGTGGCCACGTTGATCGGCCTGTGGTTCTCGAGGTCGCTGATCCGCCCCGTCAGGAAGATATCCGAAGCCGCACAGGAGATATCCGAAGGGAACCTGTCGGCACGTACCGGCATGCGCGGAGGGAACGAGCTGTCGCGCCTAGGCGAGCAGTTCGACGCCATGGCCGAGTCCATCGAGAAGGACCGCCAGATGGAGATGCAGCTGACTTCCGATGTGGCGCATGAGCTGCGCACGCCGCTCATGGCCATCCAAGCCACGGTCGAGGCCATGCTGGACGGCGTGTACGATACCGATCCCGAACATCTATCCCTTATCGAAAGCGAGGTGCGCAGGCTTTCGCGACTGGTCGACGCCCTGCTGAAGCTGTCCAGGCTCGAGCGCAGGTCGCAGCCTATGAACGAGGAGATCTGCGACATCGGCGAGCTTGCAGAGGCCGTCGTGGTGTCCTACGAGATGCTGGTCCAGGACTCGGGGCTCAGCATAGAGTCCCATGTCGCGGCCACCGTGAAGGCGGTCTGCGACAAGGACATGGTCAAGCAGGCGGTGGCCAACCTCATATCGAACGCCGTGCGCTACACGCCCGAGGGCGGCCGCATCGACGTCACTGTGCGCAGGGAGGACGGCTGGGCGGTCATCGACGTCAGCGACACCGGCATAGGCCTCTCCCCCGACGAGGAGAAGATGGTGTTCTCCAGGTTCTGGCGCGCCGACTCCGACCGCGGACGCAAAAGCGGAGGCCTTGGCATAGGGCTTTCGGTGGTCAAGGAGATAGTCAGCCAGCACAAGGGCCAGATCAAGGCGAAGGGCGAGAAGGGCGTCGGGTCGACGTTCACGATAATGCTCCCGGCCTACGACGAAGAGGCCTCGCGCAAGCAGGCGCGGGCTGCGATTCGCGCCTTCGAGATGCGTCAGAAGAAGTAGTATACTTTCATAACCTGCGCTTGCCCGGGTGATGGAATGGCAGACATGTCGGTCTCAAAAACCGATGCCGAAAGGCATGTGGGTTCGAATCCCACCCCGGGCACCATCCGAAAACTCGTCACCGACAAACGCTTCAGTTCAAGTGGAATCTTGGGAAGCCTCCATTTATTCGGTGAACGGCGTCGAAAAGTATTATAATTGGGCGACCAGTTAATTGTTAAAGGGGTATTAGATGCTTAAAGCAATGATCGTCGATGACGAAGCGCCTGCGCGCTCCGAACTCACCTACCTCCTGGGCGAGGTCGGCGGGGTCGAGGTCGTGGTGGAGGCCGCCGGCGTCCGTGAAGCCATCGAGAAGTTGAAGGAATACCCCGTCGACGTCATCTTCCTCGACATCAACATGCCCGACGCCACCGGGCTTCAGTTCGCCGAGGCCTTGAAGCACCTGAAGTTCCCGCCCGTCGTCGTGTTCGTCACCGCCTACAGCGAGCACGCGGTCGACGCCTTCCAGGTGAACGCCATCGACTTCTTGATGAAGCCCGTCGAAACCGAGCGGCTGGCCCAGGCCATCAACCGCGTGCGCGAACAGGTCTCGCTGCAGGCCCAGGCGCAGAAGAACGAGCGCATCCCCGTCGAGAAGGGCGGCAAGAAGATCCTCATAGGCATCGACACCATACGTTTCGTGAAGGCCCGCGACGACTACGCCTACCTTCAGACCGACGCCGACCGATACTTCTCCACGGTAAGCCTGGCCCAGCTGGAAAAGCGCCTCGACGGGCATGGCTTCTTCCGCGTGCACCGCGCCTACCTGGTAAACCTTTCCATGATCGAGGAAGTGGAATCCATCAAGGGCGGCACGCTTTCCCTTACGCTTAACGGCGTGGACGAGAAGATCCCCGTCAGCCGCCGCCGCGTCTCGTCGCTGAAGAAGGCTTTGGGGCTTTAGGGCTCGCTTCCGGCGCGCGCAAGGCATCTCTCAATCCGACTCGGCTCCCGTGATTTGCATTTCGCGGAGGCTCTGCGGAACTCGGCGCCGCTTCGCGACGCCTCAGACAGCCCACGAACCCCTTCTCCGCAAAATGCCGCATCGCAGCCTCGCAGGATTGGCTCGATGCCTTGCGCGCGCTGGAAGCCAAAGTGCTGCTTCTCTATAAAACATAAAAACTCCACATTTCTTAGAAAATTTCCTTGACAGGAAAATCCTCTTTATCTAGGTTAGAACCTTGCGCTTTTTACACCCAAAGCGTGGGATTGGCTACCTAAAAGGAGGAGCAGCTTCGTGGCTAAAGCTAAGAAATCCAAGAAGCCGGCCAGCACTCTCTACAGGGAGAGGCGCAGCTTCGCGAAGATCCCAGACGTCATGGACCTTCCGAACCTGATCGGCATCCAGACGGACAATTTCGAGTGGTTCCGCACCGAAGGCATTGCCCAGGCGTTCAAGGACATCGGCCCGATCGAGTCCAACGCCAAGGACATGACCCTCGAGTACGTGAGCCATTACTTCGAAGACCCTGTCTACACGGTCGACGAATGCAAGGAGAAGGACGTCACCTACGAGGCGAAGCTCAACGTCGTTTTCAAGTTCACCAACCACAACACAGGCGTCCAGAAGGAGACCACGGTCTTTTTGGGCGACCACCCAGTGATGACCCCGCGCGGAACGTTCATCATCAACGGAACCGAGCGCGTCGTGGTCTCCCAGCTGGTCCGTTCGCCCGGCGTCTACTTCAGCCAGGAGCGCGACAAGACCTCCGACAAGACTATATATAGCGCGAAGATAATCCCCAGCCGCGGCGCCTGGCTCGAGTTCGAGACCGACAAGCGCGACATCCTTTCTGTGCGCATCGACCGCAAGCGCAAGCAGCCGGCCACGCTGCTCATCCGCGCGCTCGACCTGGCCGAGACCAACGAGGAGATAATCGAGCTGCTGGGCGACTCCGAGATGATTCGCCGCACCCTTGAGCGCGACCCCGCCACTACCCGCGAGGAGAGCCTCATCGAGCTGTACAAGCGCTTCCGTCCGGGCGAGCCGCCCACGGT
>CAQLOA010000099.1 GCA_948829205.1 uncultured Eggerthellaceae bacterium | reverse complement strand
CGCATGCGAGGGCCGCAACGCCTTCGTCGACGAGGCTATGGCATACGGGCGCGGACTGCGCATCCTTGCGCAGGACCCCTGGGAGATGCTGATAACGTTCATCGTGTCGCAGCGCAAGAACATGCCCGCCATCGCAAGCGCGGTGGAGCAGCTTGCCCGGCGCTTCGGCAGCCCGGTGGAAACCGAGCGCGGAACGGTTTACGCCTTCCCCACGCCCGAGCAGCTTGCCCAGGCCAGCGAGGAAGACCTGCGCGCCTGCAGCCTTGGGTACCGTGCGCCCTACATAGCCGAGACGACGCGCCAGGTGCTAAGCGGCGAGCTCGACCTGAAGGCGCTTGCCGACGCCGACGACGAAGCACTCTTCGAAGGGCTGCAGAAGGCGCGCGGCGTGGGCGCCAAGGTGGCCAACTGCGTGTGCCTGTTCGGCTACGGCCGCACCTCGCAGGTTCCAATCGACGTGTGGATCGCCCGCGCCATCGACGAGGAATGCGGGGGCGTCGACCCCTTCGCCCAGTTCGGCGAGGACGCGGGCATAATGCAGCAGTACGTCTTCTATTACATGACCGACAGAAGGAAGTGAGGCTTCATGCCTTTCGAGGAGCCGAAGGAACACCCGGCGTTCGGCGAGTTCGTCGCCACCATAGCCGCCCTGCGCAACCCCGACGGGGGCTGCCCGTGGGACCTCGAGCAGACGCACGTGTCCATCGCGTCCAACATGATCGAGGAGGCCTACGAGGCCGTGGATGCCATAGAGCACGACGACGTTCCGCACATGCGGGAGGAGCTGGGCGACGTGCTTCTGCAGGTGGTGCTGCAGAGCCAGATAGCCAAGGACGCGTGCGAGTTCGACATCGACGACGTGTGCGCCGACATCAACGCGAAGATCGTGCGACGCCACCCCCACGTGTTCGGCGACGTGAAGGGTGGAAGCGCCAACGACGTCATCACGCTGTGGGACAAGATAAAGCTGCAGGAGAAGCAGGCGGCAGCCGGCGACGAGGCCGACGGCCAAGGCGAGGCCCGCGAGCCAGGGCTGCTGGACAGCGTGTCGGTCAACTTTCCTGCGCTGATGCAGGCGCAGAAGATTTCCCGCAAGGCCGCCGCGGTCGGGTTCGAATGGGAGTCGATCGACGACGTGTGGGCCAAGGTGGACGAAGAGGTGGCCGAGCTGAAGGATGCCTACGGGCGCGCACCTAAGGACGATGCCGGCATGATCCTGCACGACGACGCCGACGCCGTGGCCGACGTGGAGCTGGAGTTCGGCGACGTGCTGTTCACGCTGGTGAACGTGGCGCGCCGCATGGGGATCAGCGCCGAGGAGTCGCTTCGCAAGACCTGTGCGAAGTTCCGCGGACGCTGGGAGCGCATGGAGGACGCCGCACGCGAGGGCGGCGACGATTTGCGCGACATGGACATCGACCAGCTGGAGGGCCTGTGGCAGGCTGCGAAGGCGCAGGAACATGCGCAGGTGCAGGGGCCCGCACAGGCCCAAGCAAAGGAGGCCTAGGATGGACGACTTCACCATAGGGTGCCATCTGTCCTGCTCGAAGGGCTACGCCAACATGGCGCGCGAGGCGGCGTCCATAGGTGCGAACACGTTCCAGTTCTTCACGCGCAACCCGCGCGGAGGCAAGGCCAAGGACATCGACCCGGCGGACGTCGAGAAGTACTTCGGGCTGGCGAACGAGGCGGGAATATCCACCATACTGGCCCATGCTCCGTACACGCTTAATCCCGCCGCCGCGAAGGACGAGACGCGCGAGTTCGCCATACAGACGCTGGCCGACGACCTGCGACGCATGGAAAC
Source organism: uncultured Eggerthellaceae bacterium (assembly GCA_948829205.1). GTDB lineage: Bacteria > Actinomycetota > Coriobacteriia > Coriobacteriales > Eggerthellaceae > MGBC163016. Next base: position 4,042 of record CAQLOA010000099.1, on the reverse strand, counting down.
CACCCCGAACCAGCTGTACAACATGCATCCAGGGGCGCATGTGGGGCAGGGCGCCGAGGCAGGCATCGACAAGATCGCCGACGCGCTGAACCAGGTGCTTGCCTCCGACCAGACCACTACCCTTCTGCTCGAGACCATGGCGGGGAAGGGAAGCGAGGTGGGCGCCCGCTTCGAGGAGCTTGCGGCCATCATCGACCGCATCGACCTGGACGACCACGTGGGCGTGTGCCTGGACACGTGCCACGTGTGGGAGGGCGGCTACGACATCGTGGGCGACTTGGACGGCGTGCTGGACGAGTTCGACCGCACGGTGGGGCTGGACAGGCTGCGCGCCATCCACCTGAACGACTCCAAGAACCCCATCGGCGCGCACAAGGACCGCCACGAGGTCATAGGCGGCGGCCACATCGGGCTGGACGCGCTGGCCGCGGTGACTGCGCATCCCGCGCTTCGCCATCTGCCGTTCTTCTTGGAGACGCCGCACGACAAAGTGGCCGAGTACGGCGACGAGATCGTGCTTCTTCGCGACGCAAGGGCGGAACTTTTGTAATCACGGAAACCGCGCCCAGGCATCCCCAGGCCTCTCCTCGCTGCGAAAAACCGTGATGGGTATATCACTTTCTTGCTGCGGAGGTAGGCTTCTTCGGATGCCTAGGGGCGGCTTGGAGGCATTACGCTCGGCCGTCTTGCGTCGTGCCCGCATTATCTTCATCGCCGGGTGATAGACTGGCATGAAAACATTGCGTTGGAAGGGAGCCTATGAGCCCTAACGACAACACGAGGAATTCCACCGACGAGATGATCGAAGCGGCCAAAGCCGCAGAAGGCGTCGGTGGCATTGGCGGATCGCCGTCCGACAGCAAGCTGGGACGCGCGGCGGCCTACTGGGAGTTCCTGGGAACTTGCACGCAGTGCGGCCACTGCACGAAGGCGTGCCCGTCGTTGACGGCCGCCGACATGACGTTGGGCGACGTCGCCAAGGCGATGTTGGCCGCCGAACGTGAAGCCGGCGACCGAGAGGACTTGGCCTACGCCATCGCCGCAAACCCCCGGCTGGTGCAGGCCGTGCGAGGCTGCTTCTTCTGCACCACGTGCAAGAACACCTGCTTCGCGCACAACGACGTGTGCGACCTCGTATACAACGCGCGCGTCGACTTCCAGGACCTGGGGCTGATCCCCCGCTTCGCGTGGACCAGCGTGCAGGTTGACCAGGAATGGGACATCTTCACGGCCTACCGTGCCATCTACGGAATCTATCTGGGCGACCTGACGCGCCATGTGGCCACCGACGACCACGGCGCGGAAAGCGACTGCGAGGTGGCCTTCTTCCCCGGCTGCTCGCTTGCGGCCTACGCCCCCGACCTCACCCGCGAGATATTCGACACCGTGCAGGAGCTGGGCGGCAAGACCACCATGATCGACCACTGCTGCGGGTCGCCCCTGAAAAGCGCCGGGTTCTTCGAGCGCGCCGAGGCGCTTTGCGACAGGATCGCCGAAGAGGTGGACTCTTCGGGCGCAAAGACCATGGTGTGCGTGTGCCCAGGTTGCGCCAACGCCATGAGGTCTACGCTTGCCAAGCACGGGCTCGACGTGCAGGTGAAGCTTCTTCCAGGTTACCTTTCCGAGCACGGTTTTGCGCCCAAGCGTCCGCTTCCCGAGGCGCCGCTTTGCGTGTCGAAGTCGTGCCAGGACCGCGACGGGTCGTACCTTGAGGAGACCTGCGAGGCGCTGGGGATAGACGCGGACGCGCCCAAGATATTCCACGGGTGCTGCGGCGCGGGCGGCGCCGTCGGCGCATTCGACCCAAACAGGCAGGCAAGCCAGGCCGACAGCAAGCTTTCGTTCGCCGACGACGGCTCGGTGGTGGTCACCATGTGCCCCACGTGCACATACACCTATGCCTCGCAGCTCATGGCCGTTCCGCGCGACATTTCGAACAAGCACTACGCCGAGCTGATGTTCGAGAACCAGTTCGACTGGCCGAAGGTGTTCGCGCAGCTTCAAGGGATGTACGAAGGCGAGTACGGGCCCTGGCTCAACCAGGTGTTCGCTTAAGGAGCCATGATGACCAACGACACGAACGGCGGAAGCCGAATCCCATCCACGGAGGCCGCTCCCGTCGCGATAATCGGTTTCGGCACGGCCGGCGTCAACGCCGCCATCGCGCTTAGGCAGGCCGGATACCGGGGCGCCATCGATGTTTTCTCCGACCTGGACACGCCGCCCTACAGCCCCATACTCACGTCGTACTACGCGGGTGGCATGAGGCCGTACGACGAGTGCTTCCCCTGGACGGAAGAGGAAATGGGCGCCCTTTCGCTGAACGTGCATAACGGCACGCCGGCCACTGGGCTCGACGTGCAGGCGCACGTGGTGAGGACGTCCCAAGGCGACTTCCCCTACTCGAAGTGCGTCATAGCCACGGGGTCGTCCCCATCGACCGTCGGGTTCCCTGCCGACTGCGGCTACGAGCCGCTGGCGCTGCATTCCATGGCCGACGCCGAGCGAATGAGGGCGGCGTTGGAGGACCCCGCGTGCAGGAGCGTGCTGGTCAGCGGCGCTTCGATGGTGGCGCTGAAGATGGTGGAGGCCTGCCTCGCGCAAGGCAAGCAGGTCACGCTGGTGGGCATGAACCCCCACGTGCTCGACTTCAACGCGCTGCCCGCGGCGGCCGAGCGCTTCGAGGCGCGCATGCGCGAGAAGGGCGTGCGCTTCAGGCTGGGCCAGACGATTTCCGCGGTGTCCGTGCAGGACGCGCCGGGCCATCCCGACGGGCGCCTGCTGAAGGTAGGGTTCAGCAGCGGCGACGTGGAGGACTTCGACCAGATCGCGGTCGCGCACGGCATGAGAGGCAACCTTGCGTTCCTGACGTCGGGCGAGCTTGACGTGGACAAGGGGCTGCTGGTGGACGAGTTCATGCGCACGAGCGACCCCGACGTGTACGCGGCGGGCGACGTGGCTCAGGCGTTCGAGCTGACCAGCGGCGAGAGGCGCATTGTGGGCATATGGAAGAACGCGGCGGTGCAGGGCGCCTGCGCCGGACGCGCCATCGCCTGCGAGCTTGCGGGAGGCACGCCCGAGGACTCCGACGCCTTCCATGGCTCCATATCGTCCAATACCATAGCGGTTGACGGCACTCTCTTCCTTTCCGCGGGCACCATCGACCCGGGCCCCGGCGGCGAAATCGAGGTGCGCGAGGGCGACGAGATGACGGTCGTTTACGTGTACAGGCCCACCGACGACGGCGAGGGACGCCAGCTGGTCGGCTTCAACATAACCAGCGACACCGACGTGGAAGGGGGCGTGGCCTACGACACCGGCGCCATGCTGACCCTGCGCATAAAGGAAGGGCTGGAAGGCCGATGAACGAGATAAAGTGCCCCAAGTGCGGGGCGCAGTTCCAGGTGGACGAGTCGGACTGGGCCGACATCGCCAAGCAGGTGCGCGACGCCGAGTTCGATTCGGCCATCAAGCAGGGCGTGGAGCTTGCCCGCGCCGAAGGCGAGCTGGCCTCGGCCGACAAGGACAAGCGCATCGCCGAGTTGGAAACCCAGCTTGAGTTCCAGAAGAAGCAGGCGTCTGCCGACGCGAAGGCCGACGTCGAGAAGCTGAAGGCCGAGCTCAAGGCAGTCGAGTCGCGGCGCAGGGCCGAACTGGAGGCCGCCAAGGCGACCCATGAGGCCGAGATGGCCTCGGAGCGCGTCAAGCACGAGTCGCGACTCAAGGACGCCACCGCCGAGGCCGTGGCCGCCTCCGACAAGCTGAGGCTGGAGCTGGACGCCGCCAACGAGAAGCACAAGGCGGAGCTCGAGCAGGTCAAGGCCCAGGCCAAGGCCGACATGATCGAGTCCCAGTCCGAGCTGCAGAACATTCTGGTGGCCAAGGATGCCGAAATCCGCGCCCGCGACCAGGAGATCGTGAACATGCGCGAGATGCGCAGCAAGATCACGGTCAAGCTGCTGGGAGAAAGCCTGGAACAGCACTGCGAGACGGAGTTCAACCAGATTCGCGCCGTTGCTTTCCCGAACGCGAGCTTCGGCAA
>CAQLOA010000098.1 GCA_948829205.1 uncultured Eggerthellaceae bacterium | reverse complement strand
CAACACCGGCGACTACCAGCAGGTCGACCCCATCCTGGGCGCTTGGAAGGATTTCGAGCGCCTGAGCGAAGCGGCGGCGGCGCGCGGCATTCGCTTGGTGCTGGACACGGTGCTGTCCCACACCGGCTCGTCCAGCAAATATTTCAACCTCGACGGCTCCTACGGTTCGTTTGGTGCGGCGCAAGGGGAGGAGTCGCCTTATCGCCCGTGGTACGACTTCGCGCATGGCACGCAATATGCACCCTACCGCTGCTGGTGGAACGATCCCACGCTTCCGGAAGTGGAAGAGCGCGACCCTTCCTGGCAGCAGTTCGTGTTCGGTGATGGCTTGCTGTTCGAATGGGTGGCGCATGGAGCCAGCGGCTTCAGGCTGGACGTTGCCGACGAACTTCCCGACGACGTGCTGGAGAAGGTTCGCCACGCTGCGAAGGCGGCGCTTCCCGATTCCGTGGTCATCGGCGAGGTCTGGGAAGACCCCACCACCAAGGAAAGCTACGGAAGCCGACGCACGTATGCGCTGGGAACGGCACTGGACACGGTGATGAACTACCCGCTGCGCGCGAAGCTGCTGCAGTTCGCGCTGGGCGGCATCGACGCGCTGCAGCTGGCCATGTTCTTGAAGGCGCAGAAGTCCAACTACCCGGCGCCCCTTTACAACGGGCTCATGAACCTGTTGTCGTCCCACGACGTCGAACGTGTGCGCAGCGTGCTCGACCTGGGCACGGAGTTCCGCGACCGTTCGCGCGACGAGCAGGTGCAAATGGTTGCGGGCATCACCGACGAGGCCGACGCGCATGGCGCTCTCCTTCAGCGCATTCTTGCGTGCATCCAGTACGTGCTGCCCGGCGTGCCTTGCCTGTACTATGGCGACGAGCGCGGCATGCAGGGCGGCCGCGACCCGTTCGACCGCGCCACTTTCCCATGGGACGGTTGGCGTCCTGATTGCGGCCGCGACCTTACCGGGCTTTACCAGGCGCTGGGCAAGATGCGGGCCAGTTCACCGGTGCTGAAGCACGGAACGGCGGCGTTCTATTCCTATGGGAAGGACATCGCATGCGTGCTGCGCATGGTCGGCGAATGTGCCGCTGGATGCGTTCCAACGACATGTCCCACGCTCGACGGTGCGGTCCTATGCGTCGCAAACAGGTCGAACCAGCAGGTCGACTTCGTGGTCGACTTGGTCGATCCTGCCGCAGGGCTCTCCGACGCCGAAGTGCGCGCGCTTCGCTTCGCGGATGCGTTTCCACGCTGCGTTCTTGCCACCGACGAAAGCGGGCAGCTTCCTCAATGGCCGGCCACGCTGGAGGACGGCATTTTCCGCAGCACCGTAGGGCCCATGCAGGCATGCGTTTTCCAATTGGATGCCGGGCTGCAGAAGCCGCTCGACAAGGGCATGGGCGTCATATGCCACATCACGTCGATTCCGAACGAGGACGCGGGCGGACGCAGCCTGGGGCCTGGAACCCTTGGCGCGCCGGCCAAGCGGTTCGTCGACGCGCTGGCTGCGGCCGGCGTGCGCTATTGGCAGGTTCTGCCGCTCAGCCCCACCGACGAGTACGGTTCGCCCTACGCGGGGCTTTCGGCGTTCGCCGGCAACGTGTGCCTGCTAGAGCAAGGCACTTCGTTCGACGGCTTGGCGGAAACCGACGAATTCTGCCAGTTCGTGGACGCTAACCGCGAGTGGCTGATCCCCTACGCCACCTTCGCAGCCATAAAGGAGAGGCAGCAGGGCGCGCTTTGGCGTCACTGGCCCGAGCGCTATCGCCGCTTCGGCCAGCAGCTCGCCGACGCGCCCGAGCTCGCGGAAGGCATCCAGGCGGAATGCCTTCGGCAGCTCGCCTTCGAACGACAGTGGCGCGAGCTTCGCGCATACGCCAACGAGCGCGGCGTGAAGATCGTGGGCGACATGCCCATATACGTCTCGGCCGACTCCGCCGACGCCTGGGTGCATCCCGAGTACCTGACGCTGGACCCCGACGGGCGGATGACTGGTCAGGGCGGAATGCCGCCCGACCAGTTCTCTGCGGAAGGCCAGCTTTGGGGAAATCCTACCTACGATTGGGAAGCGCTGCGCGCGAACGGGTACGACTGGTGGCTAGACCGCTTCCAGCGCGCCTTCGAATGGTACGACCATGTGCGCATCGACCACTTCCTGGGGTTCGAGTCGTACTATTCGGTGCCGGTCGGCAATCAGGCGACCGAGGGAGAGTGGCTTCCAGGCCCAGGCATCGACCTGTTCCGGCGCGTCTACGAGAAGTCGGGACCGCTTCCGGTTCTTGCGGAAGACCTGGGGATAATCACGCCACAGGTGAAGCGCCTGATGGCCGAGGCCGGCTTCACGGGCATGGACGTCGTGCAGTTCTTCGACGGCGACCCGCGCGAGTGGTGGCAGCCGAAGCCCGGGAAGGCGTGCTTCACCAGCACGCATGACACGTCAACGTTGCTTGGCTGGGTGAAGGAGCGCTACGGTCTGCAAGGGGAAGACCAGGCCGACGAAGCCCTGTGCGTTGCCGACGAGCTGACAAGGCGCGTCGTTGGGTCGGGTGCCGACGTCGTCTTCCTGACGTTGCAGGACGTGCTGCAGCTCGACGACTCGGCACGCATCAACGTGCCCGGCACCGCCGAAGGCAATTGGAAGTGGCAGGCGCGCCAGTCCGATGTCGACGCCAGCCTCGACCGCCTTCACGAGCTCGTGCGGATGCATGCGTTTTAGCGCGGCTTCGATTTCCTGGCGAAGCGTCATCGGTTGAAACGAGAAGCCTCTTCTAGGATTTTGGTGAGGACCGTGTCGCGGTCGAGGGAGCTGTCGGAAATGACGCGGTCCATCATGTCCTTGAACGCCTCTACTGTTTCGGTTGCGCAAAACAGCCGATGCTTCGAAAGCCTTCCGCTCTCGGTGATGTATCCGCATTTCAGCAGCGTGTGCATTGCGTTGTTCGTGGCCGAGAAGCTGCGGTCGAGCTTTTCTGCGGCGACAGCCACGGTCAAGTAGGGCCATTCCAGGAACAGCTTTGCAAGATCCATCAATGTGGAATCGCGACGCACGACGTCGATCTTCTTCTGCGCGTTTGCCCACAGCGCCTCCAGCATGTTCAAGCAGATCAAGGCTGCCTTCGTAGACACGTTCGTGCAGAACGCCGTGGACCGAAACACCTCGCGCACTATTTCTGGAGTGAACGTTCCGGCGTTGATGCTTGTCATGTTGCTTGCAATGGACTGCGCATGTTGCTTGACGTCTAGGCAAGGTCCGGCAGCAAGAGGGGCGATGGAGCCCGTCAACAGCCCCCTTCGGTAGAAAACCACGTATGAGAATATCCTCTCGAAGGCGTCTAGGTTGCCCGCATATGGCTTCATGAGCTGCAGGTGGGCATGCGACAAGTCGGCTTGAGCCGAAACCAGCAAGGTGTTCGAGTTGACCAGGTCCACGTATTCCTGAAGGAGCTCGTGGAATTGCTCGTTGCGGAAAGCCGGGTCTGTGCTTTCGTCGAATTCGAAATCGTCGATGCCGGAATCCTCCAAGTTGGCCAGCAGGCCGATCTCGCTCTCGTTGTAAAGATGCCTGATCGTGCTGAAGATGCTCTTGTCGATCTGCATGCCGGCGCCGATGTTTTTCGACACCCACTCGATAGTCTTCATGTACCGGTAACAGACGACGTCGCCAAGCCCGTCTGTTGCCCCGAACTTTCTGGCCAGCTTGACGAGCGACGTGTTGTTGTCGTCCGAGAACGGCGAGTTCATCACCGCGGCCTCGAGGATCGCAACGTCTTCGTATCTTACGTGCCTTCCGTCGACGTTGCTGGAGAACATCGCATCCATTCGCAGCAGTTGCCGCTTCAGCGCGTCCTTTAGCATGCGTTTCGACGCCATCGCGTCGAAATGAGCGAGCTTCGATTCCGCCGACGCCAAAATGCCGGCGGTGTCGAGGTTGATGAGTATGCCTTCGTATCGCGGAAGCTTCGTCATGGCTGCCTTCCCCGATAGGTCGATCAATGCGACGATCGAACCAACGAACAGGGAGATTATATTGCGGAATAAGGGCGGAGGATGCAATATTGCAGCTTCTCATGTAGCCTGCAACGAATCTTTCCAGCAACAGATTATTCTTTATGAAGATAAACTCTGCCGAATGTCGCGCTTCCTATCATCTTTCCAATGTCAAAAGAGTTGGATTGGAGGGGAGATGAACAAGGGCAAGATAGTGGACGGCCTGTCCGCTCGCCATCAAGGCACGCAGGTCAAGTACACCTGTTGTGCGCAAAACGGTTGCTGGGATGCCAGCTGCATCGTGAAGTGCGAGACGAAGGACGGAAAGCTCGTCTCGCTGTCGGCCGACGACAGCATCAACGGGGGGATGCCGCGCGAAGACGTGAGCCATCAAGCGCTTTGCGAAGGCATGGTGCAGATGCGTCCCTGCGCGATGGGCCATGCGTGGCGAGGGGAGCTGGACGCTCCGACGCGCATCCTCTACCCGTTGAAGAGGGTGGGCGGCAAGGGTCCGGGCAACGGCCACTTCGAGCGCATTTCTTGGGACGAGGCGCTGGACACCATAGCTTCCAAGCTGATCGAGTTCAAGGAGAAGTACGGCCCGTACTTCCTGGCTCACAGCGTGGACGACTGTTTCGAGGAATGCGGATTCAAGCTTGCGCCGTGGTTCGGTGTTGGCATGGCGGCATGGGGAGACAACTCGTGCTCGGGAACGACCTTGGGCGAGAAGATGCACCTCGGCTTCGATATGGTCGCTGCATTCCACGGCCAGACCGATGTGTGCGTGGGCTTCGAAGCGCCCGACCTTCTGAACTCGAACCTTATCGTCCTATGGGGAATCGACCCGCTTGTCGGTTGGTTCGGAAGCGTGTCCTATTACATGAAGCTGGCGCAGGAAAAGGGCGCAAAGGTCATAGTGGTCGACCCGCGTTACACGAACAGTGCAGAGACGCTTGCCGACCAGTGGCTTCCCATCCGGCCAGGCACCGACATCGCAATGCTTCTGGCGATCGCTAACGTGCTCTATTCGGAAGACCTCTACGACCACGAGTACGTCGAGAAATGGGTGGAGCCCGAAGGTTTCGAGAAGTGGCGCGCCTACGTCATGGGTGAGGCCGACGGCATAGAGAAGACGCCCGAATGGGCCGAAAACATCTGTGCGCTTCCGGCCGAGACGATCCGCGCCTTCGCCAAGCTTTATGCGACCAGCAAGCCCGTGCACTTGCAGTTCTACTACGCGCCCGCGAAGCGTCATCTTGGCGAGTACTGCGCAAGCGCTGCAATGCTTCTTCAAGCCATGACGGGAAACCTTTCCATCGCAGGCGGTTGCGAGACGGGCTGCAGCCTGGTGACCCCGGCACGCATGCCGTTTCCGGAAGTGGATTGGCAGCAGGCCGAGGCGGATTACGATCCGCCCGTCTGCTACAACATCCAGAAGATTGCCGAGGCCATAATTTCCAGGCCGCGCTACGATTCGGGCGAGATATCCGAAGAGGCATATCGAAGGCTGATAGGCTCGCCCCCTGGCGCGCCGCTTCCCAACATCAAGATGATGATCGTGGAGAACCAGTACCCGATAGGCCACCACCAGACGAACAAACGCCTGGAGTCGCTAGAGAAGTGTGAGTTCGTGTGGGGCTACCAGTGGCATTACGGACAGGCGTCGCTGGACTTCATGGACATCGTCCTTCCGGGCATCAACATGATGTTCGAGTGCCGCGACAACTACATGCTGGGGTCCGAGCGCTTCATGTACGGCCCGAACGGCATGCGCAACTACTTCATGTATGCGGACAAGATCTGCGAGCCACCCGGCGAGGTGAGGCCGCGCCATTGGATGTACACGCAGCTGGCCAAACGCCTTGGCATCGTGGACAAGTACAACCCGCGTCTTGCGGACGTGCCC
>CAQLOA010000097.1 GCA_948829205.1 uncultured Eggerthellaceae bacterium | reverse complement strand
ACAGGGAACTGCGATTCCGCCTCCATCACGGCCGGCAGCTTGGCATGCGTCTCGGGGGCGCGGGGCATGAACAGCGTGCAGCAGTCGGGGGCTTCCTGCGTCGACAGCTCGAACGTGCCCAAGCGTTGCGCCTCCTCGATGATCTCCTGCTTGTCGGTGCCTATGAGAGGCCTGAACACCGGAAGGTCGACGGCCTCGTCGGTGCATCGGATGTTGTCGAGCGTCTGCGAGGCGACCTGTCCGAGCGACTCGCCGGTGACGAGCGCCCCGCAACGTTCGCGCCCGGCTATTGCCTGCGCGACCTTCATCATCAGCCGCCTGTACAGGATGACCCTCAAAGGCGGCGGTGCATAAAGGGAGATTTCGCGCTGGTGGCTGCCCAGCGGAATGGTGTATATCTTCGATATGCAGCCCGTGCGGTCGAGGACGTCGCCGATGTCGCGCACCAGGAACTCGGAAGCATCGGACGTTTCGGGGCGTCCCGAGAAGTGCACGCCTATGCACCTCGCCCCGCGCCTGGCCATGCGCCAGGTGGCCACCGGCGAGTCGATTCCTGCGGAAAGCAGGCAGCAGACATTTCCCGAGGCCCCAACCGGAAGACCGCCGATCCCGCGCATGCTGAAGGCGTAGACGTAGGCGGCGTTCTGCACCACCTCGATGCCCACCTGCACGTCGGGCTCCTTCATCTTCACCGACTTCTCGGGGAACGCCTCGCAAAGCACGGCGCCCACCTGCCGGTTCATGTCCATCGAGCATATGGGAAAGTCGGTGTGCGCCCTGCGCGCCTGCACCTTGAAGGTCTCGAACGGCAGCGCGTCGGTCAGGGCCGCAAGCGCGGCCTTCTCGATGTCGTCGATTTCGCGGGGCGTCTTGTACCCGGTGGACACGCGCGCCACGCCTGGAACCTGCGACGCGAAGGACGCGCAGCCGAGCGCGGTTGGTGCATCGGTGCCCTCGCGCAGGAAGACGACCAGCCTTCCCGAAATCCTGTGGACCGCCACCACCGGATAGTCGCCAAGAAGCGCCTCCAGATTCTTCTGAAGGCGCTTCTCGAATGTCGACCTGTTGTGCCCTTTCAGGCCTATCTCGTGATAATGGACGAGAACGACCCTCTGGTATTCGGCCATGTCGATGTTCCGCAGGCTTTTACTGGCCCTGCGTGAGGTCGATGGAGGACCTGTCGAACGAGATGTCGTCGCGGGCGATCTCCTCGAACGCCATGGAAAGCGGCTTGACGTTGGCGGCCGTGGCGATCTCGACCGCGGTTTCCAGCTGGATGGCGCGGTCGCGCTGGCCGGACATCATGTCGTTGATGTCGTGGGCGCGCTTGGAGGCGACGGTGCAGAGGAGGAAGCGGTCGTTCTCGCAGTCTTCCAGCAGCACGTCGATGTCGGGCTTGATTATGCTCATGATGAAGTCTCCTGTGGCTGTTCGCCGGCATTGGCTATGCAATCCAGCATCTCGTCGACCGTGGCGTCGACGTCGTCGTTCACGAATACGTAATCATACTCCATTTCGCGCGACAGTTCCATACGCGCGGCCTCGAGCCTGGCGGCTATGGCCTCTTCGGATTCGGAGCCGCGCCCGCGCAGCCTGCGCTCGAGCTCGTCCATCGACGGGGGCTTGACGAAGACCAGAACGGCCTCGGGAGCAGACCTCCTGACCTGCATGGCTCCCTGCACCTCGATCTCGAGTATGACGTTCTCGCCTGCATCCAAGTGCGCCTGGACGGACGCGGCGGGCGTGCCGTACAGGTTCCCCGAATACTCGGCCCACTCCAGGAAGCCCCCGCCATCGGCCGTCCTCTCGAAGCCGGGGCGCTCCACGAAGAAGTAGTCGACCCCGTCGACCTCCCCTCCCCTGGGCTTGCGCGTGGTCGCGGACACGGACTTCCAGAGCGAGGGGTCCTTCTGCATCATGCGGGCTATGACCGTCCCCTTCCCCACTCCGGAGGGCCCCGAGACGACGAACAGCCTGCCTTTGCCCATGGCTATTCCCCCAACTCGTCCGCGATGCGCCTGAACGCCGCGATCGGGTCGGGGGCATCGGTTATGGGGCGCCCCACGACGATGTGGGACGCCCCGGCGTCGAAGGCGTCCTTCGGCGTGGCCACGCGAGTCTGATCGCCCATCGCGGAACCAGCCGGGCGCACGCCGGGGGTGACGATGTAGGCATCGGGCCCGAGCAGCTCGCGCAATGAGGCAGCCTCGCGGGGCGACGCCACCACGCCCGATATCCCCGACTCGCTCGCAAGCCTCGCCATGGCGAGAACCTGCGACTCGACGGGCCTCTCGATCCCGACCTGGTGCAGATTCTCCTGCGACATGGAGGTGAGCACGGTGATGCCCAGCGTCGCAGGCGTGGCGGAACCTGCCTCGGCAGCGCCCTGCACCGCCCCGCGCTGGGCCGCTTCCATCATGTCACGGCCGCCCACCGTGTGCATCGTGAGCATGTCGGCCCCGGTGGAGGCCGCCGATCGCGCAGCCCCTTCCACCTGGTGCGGTATGTCGTGGAACTTCAGGTCGAGGAAGACCTTGTACCCCCGCGCCTTCAGCATTCGCACAAGGTCGGTGCCGTAGGCGTAGTAGAGGGTCATGCCCACCTTCACCCATGTGGCCTCGCCGGCCAGCTGGTAGGCTATCGAAAGCGCCTTGTCGGCCTCGCAGTCTAGTGCGATTATCACGCGCTCGCGCCTGGGGGTCCCGTCGAACTTGCTCAGCATTCCAGTGCTCCTATCAACTCGTTCACGTCGCTTACGCCCTGCTCGCGGCAATATTCCGCTATCCCCTCGACGACCTTCAGTCCGGCCATCGGGTCCATGAAGTTCGCCGTGCCGACGGCTACGGCCGTGGCTCCGCACAGCATGAACTCAACCGCATCCTCGCCGGTGCATATTCCGCCCATGCCCAAGATCGGCACGTCGACCGCTCCGTGGCATTCCCACACCATGCGCAGCGCCACGGGCTTGACCGCAGGCCCCGACAGGCCTCCCACCGCGCGTGCGAGCTTTGGGCGGCGTCTGCGTGCGTCCACTGCCATGCCCAGCAGCGTGTTGATGAGCGATATGGCGTCGGCTCCCGAGGCTTCCGCCGCCCGCGCTATCTCGGTTATGTCGGTCACGTTGGGGGTGAGCTTCACGATCAGCGGGCGCTTGGTGGCCGCCCTGCACATGGCGACCACCTTCTCGACCGAAGGGACGTGGCATCCCATGGTCATTCCGCCTTCGTCGACGTTGGGGCAGGATATGTTCACCTCGTAGGCGTCCACAGGCGCCTCCTCCAGCGCCTCTATCACCTGCACGTACTCTTCGAAGCTGTGTCCCGACACGTTCACTATCGCAGGAACGTCCCTGCCTTCGAGCCACGACAGGTCGTGCTCGACGAGATGCCGCACGCCCGGATTCTGAAGGCCGATCGAGTTCAGCATGCCAGAAGGCGTCTCGGCGATGCGGGGCGAGTCGTTGCCCGCCCATCCGTTCAGCGACACGCCCTTGGTGGTGACGGCCCCCAGCCGCTCCACCGGATAGAACTGGTCGTACTCGCGGCCAGCAGCGAAGGTGCCCGAGGCCGTGGTGACGGGGTTCTTCATCGGAAGGCCGCCCAGGTTCACGGCCATGTTCGGCTGAATCATCGCCACACCACCTCCGTTGCGTCGAAGACGGGCCCGTCCACGCAGGCACGCCTCTTGCCCGAGACGGTGTCCACCACGCAGGACAGGCAGGCGCCGACGCCGCATGCCATGCGGCGCTCCATGGACACCTGGCAACGGATCCCAGCAGCCGTCATCGCCCGCGAAGCTATGCGCATCAGCGGCTCGGGGCCACACACGGCCCCGTAGTCGTAAGGTCGACCTTCCTCGATGGAGTTGGCGATGGCCTCCTCCACCAGCGGGGTGCAGAAGCCTTCGCGCCCGAACGTGCCGTCGTCGGTGGAGCACGTCGGCGCGCACCCGCAGGCTGCCTCGTAACGGCTGCGGCACACGAGAGCGTCCTTCGTTGCAGCTCCCAGCACCACGTCGACGTGCACGCCGCGGGCGACGAGCTGCTCGCAAAGCATGAACAGGGGCGCAGCTCCCACGCCTCCTCCGACCAGAAGCGCACGGCTCACGCCCTCCGGCACGGTCCAGCCATGCCCTATGGGGCCTATCATCGTGGTCTGCTGGCCCGGCTTCCAGCGCGCCATCTCGGCAGTGCCTTCGCCAACCACCTGGTACAGCACCTCTATGCGCCCGCTTGCCGGGTCGGTGGCGTACACCGAGAACGGGCGCCGGAGTATGTGGGACTGAAGCGTCGGGACGGACATGTGGACGAACTGGCCCGGCGCTAGGCTGGAGGCAAGGCCTCCTTCGCCGCCTTGTTCGCCCGAGGAGGGCTCGACCTGGAGCTGCATCACGTACAGCACGTCGGTCGCGCGCTCGTTGGACAGCACAGCGGCTCGGTGGTCGGCAAGCACGGCCGCAGCCGACTCGCTGCAGGCCATCTAGGCCACCTCCTCTTGCCATTGGGGAAGGTCCTGCAACGCGACGACGTCCAGGCTTCCCCTCCTCATGAAGTCCATGCCCGCAACCAGCGCCTGTGCAGCCGCAAGCGTGGTGACGTACGTGATTCCGTGGCGCACCGCCGCCGCGCGCATGTCGTACCCGTCGTCGCGGGTGACGCTGCCCATGGGCGTGTTGATCATCAGCGATATTCGGCCGTCCGCGATGGCGTCCAGGATGCTTTCCCCATGCTCGTGAATCTTGCCTATCTCGGTGCAGTCGATGCCCGCCGCGCGCAGAGCCTTGCAGGTTCCGGTGGTCGCGACGATCTTGAACCCAAGGCGCTCGATGTCGCGCGCTATGGGGGTAAGGGCGCGCTTGTCGCGGTCGTTGACCGATATGAACGCCGCACCGCCCTGCGGAAGGCTGTAGTCGATGGCCAGCTGGGTCTTGATGTAGGCCGCCGGGAAGTTCCCCGCGATGCCCATCACCTCGCCGGTCGACTTCATCTCGGGGCCCAGTATGACGTCGGCGCCTGGGAAGCGGCCCCACGGCATCACGGCCTCCTTCACGCAGTAGTAGTCGGGATGCCTTGTGTCGGATGGAAGCCCGAACGACTCGATGGTGCGGCCGGCCATGATCATCGCCGCAAGCTTCGCCAGCGGCACGCCTGTGGCCTTCGACACGAACGGTACCGTGCGGCTTGCGCGGGGGTTCGCCTCGATGACGTAGACGACGCTGTCCTTGATGGCGAACTGGATGTTGATGAGCCCCTTCACCCCCAGCTTCAGGGCGAGTTCGCGCGCGATTTGCCGCAGCCGGTCCTGCATGGCGTCGGACAGGGCGAACGGGGGTATGCAGCATGCCGAGTCGCCGGAATGGATGCCGGCCATCTCGATGTGCTCGAGGATGCCCCCGATGTAGACGTCCTTGCCGTCGCAGAGGGCGTCCAGGTCGAGCTCGACCGCCCCTTCGAGGAACCGGTCCAGGTATATGGGATGGTCTGGCGATATGCGGGCGGCCTCGTTCATGTACTTCTCCAGCTGGGCCGAGTCGTACACGATGGCCATCCCCCGGCCTCCCAGCACGTAGCTGGGGCGCACGAGCAGGGGGAATCCGATGCGGTCGGCCACCTGGCACGCCTCCTCGAAGGTGTTGGCCATGCCGGCGGCCGGGTACGGGATCAGCATCTCGTCCAGGATCGCCGAGAACCGGTCGCGGTCTTCGGCCAGGTCGATCGACTCGGGCGAGGTTCCCATTATGTTGACGCCTGCGGCCTCCAGCGGACGCGCCAGCTTCAGAGGCGTCTGCCCGCCGAGCGTCACGATGACCCCGTCCACGTCCTCGACGTCGACGATGTCCATGACGTCCTCGTAGGTGAGCGGCTCGAAGTACAGCTTGTCGGAGGTGTCGTAGTCGGTCGACACCGT
>CAQLOA010000096.1 GCA_948829205.1 uncultured Eggerthellaceae bacterium | reverse complement strand
CGCCAATTGCCTAGTGGCTCTGGGTGTGAGTCAGTGAGTCAAGAGAACCGTCCCCCTGACTCCTCCAAGAAAGAAGAAGGGAACGCATATGGCAATCAACGCACCTGAGGGCACGCGCGACCTGTTGCCCGACGAGGCGCTGTTCTGGGAACGCTTCAAGCGCACCGCGGCAGACGTGTTCGGCCGCTACGGGTACGTGCCTATCGATACGCCCATCATCGAGCAGACCGAGCTGTTCGTGCGCGGCATAGGCGAAGCCACCGACGTCGTCTCCAAGGAGATGTTCACGGCCATTTCGGGGGCCAACCTTGCGAAGTTGCTCGACGGCGAGAAGCTGAAGGCGAAAAGCCGCCTGTCTCTGCGCCCCGAGGGCACCGCAGGCACGGTGCGCGCCGTGGTGCAGCACGACCTGGTGCCGCAGGGCGCGCCCCCGGCAAAGCTCATGTACGCAGGTCCCATGTTCCGTGCGGAACGCCCGCAGAAGGGGCGCTATCGCCAGTTCAACCAGGTGGGCATCGAGTGCCTGGGCGCCGACGACCCCACCATCGACGCCGAGGCGATCGTCATGTTGATGCGCTTCTACGCCAAGATGGGCATGCCGGCCGGGGCAATGCGCCTGCTGGTGAACTCCATGGGATGCGAGAAGTGCCGCCCTGCCTACCGCGATGCCGTTCGCGCCTACATGGAGCAGCACGAGGGCGAACTTTGCGAGGACTGCCGTCGCCGCATGGACATGAACCCGCTGCGCGCCTTCGACTGCAAGGTGCCGGGCTGCGCGCAGGCCATGGCCGACGCGCCCAAGATAACCGACCATCTGTGCGACGAATGCCTCGACCACTACGGGCGCGTGAAGGCGCTGCTTTGCGACGCCGGGGTAGAGTACGAGGAAGACCCGACGCTCGTGCGGGGGTTGGACTACTACACGCGCACAGTGTTCGAAGTGCAGGTGGCCGACGGCCTCGGAAGCCAGAGCGCCATCGGCGGCGGGGGCCGCTACGACAAGCTGGCCGAGGAGGTAGGCGGCCGTCCCACGCCCGGATTCGGGTTCGCGCTTGGCTACGAGCGCACCATGCTGGCCCTGCAGGAGGCGGGCATAGCCTTCCCCGACGCGCGCAAGGTCGAACTGTTCGTGGCCTGCGCCACCGATGACGTGCGCGACGCCGCCTTCAGGCTTGCGCAGGAATGCCGCGACGCAGGGATAGCCACCGAGCTCGACCATCAGGGGCGCTCCCTCAAGAGCCAGTTCAAGCTCGCCGACAAGCTGCGCGCGCGTTTCGTGGTGGTGCTTGGCCCCGACGAGCTGTCACAGGGCCTCGCGAAGGTGCGCAACATGTCCAGCCACGAAGAGCAGCTCGTGGGCATCGGCGAGGTGCCTGCCGTGCTGAAGAACGCGGGACTCTAGCCGCCCGAAACGCCCCATTCGGGCGCCATAAGGCCTCTACGCGGCGGCTTTGTGACATTACGGGAGCGTAACAACTGCTTGTGTCGCAGGCCCAAAAAATTACAAGATATTGTATATTCCCAGCCGGAAGTGACACCACTTACGGTATGATGGATTGCGGTCGCGGGCAAACGCCGTAACAACCACTCCACGCCCGCATCCCCTTTACATTTCCATGGAATGCGCAACCGCGTTCCATCGTCGTAGAAGGTATTCGTGGGCATGGTCGTGCGCGGCGTTTTCATACAAGGCGGCTTTTCGTGCGCATCGTCGCCGACAAGCAGGTGCACCCGCCCGGCATGATCGACTTCTTCGAAAGCAGCGTGCGAATAAACCCCGACGGGGAGTTCTTCACTTTCATCGACGACGACGGCAAGGAGTTCTCGTACACCTGCTGGGAGGCTCGCCTGGCTTCCGCGGCGCTTGCCCGCAAGCTTCAGGCCGCCGGCGTCAGGCCCGGGGAAACCATGGCCATCGACCTTCCCAACGGCCCCGAATACGTCTTCATCATGCTTGCAGCGGCCTACGTCGGGATCACCATGGTCATGGTCGACCACGGGCTTTCCGAAAGCGAGAAGCTGTCGTGCATGTTCGAGATAGAGCGCGCGGGGGTCAGCGTGTCCCACAAGGTCGACTCGGTCCTCGCCGCCCAGCTCATGCGCGACGTGCGCAACCTGCCCACCGACGACACCGGAATAGTGACCAGCATATACGGGCAGTCCAGGCGCAACCGTTCCATCATGGGCGAAGGCCAGGACGTCATAGACGACACGGTCCACTTCGCCGAAAGGGCCGCCCACCTGTTCGACCGCGACTCGCTCGCGGTCATCATGTTCTCGGGCGGTAGGCGCGAGGAAGGCGACGGCAAGAGGCGGAAGCTGAAGGCGGTGCCCCTGACGTGGGCGCAGCTGCTCGACGCCTCGTCCGTGGCGAACTCGTGCCTAGGCGCGGGCGCCAACAGGCTGTGGCAGGAACGCCTCCCGTTCAACTCGTTCTCGGCGTCCAGCGCGTCCCGCAAGACGGAATCGGCCCCCTCGTCGGTCTGGCAGTGCGTGCTTCCCATCGGCAGCATCGACGGCCTGCAGTCGGTCATGCGGTCGGTGGTGGGGAAGACCCCGTTCAGGCTGCACACGGGCAACGACGCCGAACAGGTGCTGCGCGACGCCGAACGCAACCGCGTCACGCACGTCGCCGTCGACGACGCCATGCTTCAAGACCTGCTCACCGTCGAGGAATGGCGCAACGACGCCGTTCCAGGCATCCCCAGCCGCCTTTCGCGCTACCAATGCGTGCTGCTGACCGGCCGCACGCGCAGCCCCCGCACCGTGAAGCGCGCCTACGACCTGGGCGCCAGGGTGTTCGCCAGCTACGGCATACCCGAAACCTCGGGCACCATCGCGGCCACGCTCATCGCCCCCGACTTCAAGGGCGGCCTGCAGCCCATGGACGGCTACGAGGTCCGCATCGTCGACCAGGACGAGGAGGGCTGTGGGCGTTTGGCGCTGCGCGGCCCGGGAATATTCAACGGCTACCTGAACTCGCGCACCGCGTTCACCGTCGACCACATGTTCATCGCGGACGAGAAGGCGTCCCTCGAAAGGGGACTGATATATCTCCAAAGCCGCAACAAGGACATGTTCGTGTCCGCTGGACAGAACATCTACCCGGTCGAGATAGCCGACGTGCTGCGCCACGTGGGCGGCGTGTCGGGCGTCCACGTGTTCGGCGTCAACGACTCGCGCTGCGGGATGCTTCCCGTGGCCATAATCGAAAGAAGCGACCCCACGCTGACCCCCCAGGTCGTGGAAGAGACCACCCGTTCGTGGTTCTCCACTTTCACGGTGCCCATCAGCATCTTCGTGTTCGACCAGCTTCCCCGCAACGAGCACGGCAAGCTGGACCGCCCTGCCATCGAATCCATCTTCAACTCTTAGACACTTCGGCCTTAGACGACCGAAAAGTGCTTGCTGCGTGAACGAAAAATTGAATCGTGTGAAAACGCACTCAAAATATTGAACGAAAAAAATTTGCGTTCTATAATCGTTCAAACTTCGAACGAAAGAAGGCTCAAATGCGCGAAAGCAGGACTATAGAGTTCAAGCAAAAGTACTCCAAAAGCTTCCTTAAAACGGTAAGCGCATTCGCCAATTATGGTGCCGGGTGCATCATATTCGGCGTTTCGGATGATGGGAGCATTGTCGGAATCGACGACATAGACGAATTGCGCTCGCAGATAGAAAACTCCATCAACGACTCTCTTGATCCTGTTCCTGATTACCAGCTTACTGTGGACGATCGAGACAAAACCGTACGGCTTGAAGTCCGACAAGGATACAACACGCCCTATTACTATCGAGGCAAAGCGTATCGTCGTTCCGATACCTCGACCGTTGAAGTTGAGCGTGCAGAATTGAATCGCTTGATAATGAAAGGAGAGAACCTTTCCTTCGATGCCTTGGAATCGCGTGAAAGGGACATGAATCATACATGGTTGAGTCGTGAGTTCCAAGAAAAACTCGGGATAGAGGTTCAAGGAACGCCTTCTTTGATTACCCTTGAGCTGATGTCGCCTGATAAGGTCTTTACGAATGCGGGAGCGCTACTGGCTGATGACAACTCGTTTCCCGGTATCGATGCAGTGCGATTCGGGGATAACCTTAACGTGATTCTTTCGAGAAGGGATTTTTCGGGAATCTCTTTGTTGAAGCAACAAGATCAGGTCCTTGCGTTGTTTGACGAATACTACGCTTACGAAGAGATTGTAGGCGCGGATCGCATCAAGCGTTATATGATTCCTCGCGAGGCATTTCGCGAAGCTGTCGCCAATGCACTTGTGCACCGCCGATGGGACGTGCCTGCCAATATCAAGGTGTCGATGTTCTCCGACCGTATCGAGATCGTGTCCCCTGGCGGCCTTCCAGAAGGCGTCACGAAGCACGACTATCTTCAAGGCAACCTTTCCATTCCTCGAAACCCTATAGTGGCCAACGTGTTTTTCAGGTTGGGCTACATAGAGCGCTACGGTTCCGGGGTGCCACGCATCTTGCAGGAATATGCCGACGCGCAGACATCGCCGAGATTCGACATTTCGGATTCGTGTATCAAGGTCACGTTGCCCCTTGTCTCTGCTTCTGATTTCGATACTGACGAGCGTGCCATCTTGTCTTCGATTGAAAAAGGCGCGACCACCACACGTGCGGAAGTGGAAAAGGCCACAGGCTTTTCGAAGGGCAAGACCGTGGCCGTTCTCAACAGGCTCGTTGATCGGGGCGCGATAATGAAAGAGGGAACAGGAAGGTCCGTTCGATACTCTCGCTTGTAGGGGCCTGCATGTTTCGGGGTTTGCATCAGCGTGCCATTAGATGTGCTCCAATAACGCTAATGACGCACGTACGAATCTAAGGCAATCCAGGGCACGCGGCAAGGGTGGCGCTATCGGGTCGGGAGCTATCGCATCCCCGCGCGCATCGAAGAGGACGAGCTCGTCGTCGAGGTAGTGCGCGATATGGGGCTATACGTCCCTGAAGCAGACTGCAGCAAGAGCCTTTGCTCGATGCTTGAAGCCATAGGCGTATGGGGGTTGCATCCCGAGAATCCAGCGCTTTCCCATCATGCCAAAGTTGGCTTTCCTGATCATAAAACTGCCAACGAAAAGCTCAGGCGCAGCATGCGTAGAGGCCCTGTCGGCCGCTTCATCGAGCGCCATCAAAAGGGGCTGGGCTGGTGTTCGTCTTCCTTGTCTACCGGGTATCCGTGACCATTACGTCCGACGGCTTTGAATCAGGCGCCCTTGGAATTCCCGTGGTCTTCGCGATAGGGATAGCCGCAACCGTTGTTGCCATCATCTTCAGGAAGAAGGTCATCGGCGCGTTGATACGCTAACCGCAGCTAGAAACTGAAAGGGCTGCGCGGCTCCTTTGGCTTACCTCGCTTCCACCTCCCCCAGGCGCCTACCACAAGCGCCTCCTTTAACGCCCTATGCACAATAGTGCTATCGTAGAGGCTGGAAAACTACGCAAGAGGAAACAAGGCATGGGACTTACAAAGAAGCAGTGGATGATGCTCGTCGTCATCGTCGTCGGGTCGTTCGTAACCATATTGAACCAGACGCTGGTCACGCCGGCGCTTCCGGCCATCATGGAGGAGATGTCGATCGACGCGGCCACGGGCCAGTGGCTCACCAGCGGCTTCACGCTGATGAATGCGATCATGATCCCCATCACGGCATACCTTCAGGACCGCTTCTCGATACGGCGCCTTTTCCTGTTCTCGATGTCGGTGTTCGCGATCGGCACGCTCATGTGCGCCTGGGGGCCGAACTTCCCCGTGCTTCTGGCGGGGCGTCTGGTGCAGGCCGCCGGCGCCGGCATCCTCATGCCCATGTCCATGACGGTGCTGCTCATCACGTTCCCCATCGAGCGTCGCGGCTCGGCCATGGGGCTGTTCGGCCTCGTGATCGCGTTCGCGCCGGCCATCGGCCCCACCATCGCCGGCATCATCATCGACCGGCTCGAC
>CAQLOA010000095.1:1187-6077 GCA_948829205.1 uncultured Eggerthellaceae bacterium | reverse complement strand
GTGTTGCCGCTTCCGGCAGGAATCATGGCGCATCCCAGCTTCTGAAGCCCGTAGTGGAGCCCGAACCCGCCGGTGAACATGCCGTACCCGAAGGCCATCTGGGCGACGTCTCCGGGGACGACCCCAGCCATCTGAACCAGCCGGGCTATGCATTCGCTCCATACGTCCATGTCGTCGCGCGTATAGCCTACCACGATGGGCTTTCCGGTCGTGCCGGAAGAGGAGTGCAGCTCGACGATCTCGTCCATGGGGGCAGCGAACATCCCGAACGGGAACGTCTCGCGCAGTGCGGTCTTGTCCGTGAACGGAAGCTTCCTGACGTCGTCGAGCGTCCTTATGTCGTCCGGCGAGACGCCTGTCTCGTCCATGCGCTTCGCGTAGTAGGGGACCTTGCCGTAGGCGTATGCGACCTGCTTCTTCAGCTTCTCCAGCTGAAGCGCGCGGATGCGTTCCCTGTCCATGCATTCCACGTCGGGCATGAAGATGGGAAGCTGGTCGAAGGCGCCGGCCTTGGCGGCCCGCAACGCCTGCCCCTTAGCGCGGATGTCGTACCGTGTCCTTTGCAGTGGTTCGTTCATCGTGCCTTCCAATCGTGATGCTAGACGAAGCTTACGGAGGAGATCTCGTCCTGGCCGACGAGCTCGACCGGCTCGCCTTCGAGGATCCTTTCGGCCCCGTCGACGTCGGCCGTGTTGAGCACTATGTAGGTGGAGATCAGCGAGTAGCTGTACGAGACGTTGACGCCGCACTCGGCAAGCACTCCCATTATGCGCGCCAGCTCGCCGGGCCTGTCTTCGAGCTTGATGCATAGCACCTGCGACTTCGTGAAGGCCGACCCTGCCTGCTGGAGCACGGCCGTGGCATCGTCGGGCCTGTCGACCACGAAGCGGGCTATGCCGTACTCTCCGGTGTCGGACACGGCGTAGCCACGCACGTTGACCTCGGCGGATTCGAACAGCCTCAGCACGCGGACCAGATGACCTGGCTTGCTCTCGGCGAAGACGCTTATCTGCGAAACGGTCATATGGAACCTCCTAGCTGGCCATGTGTTCTTCGGCGAAGGACCTTCCGGCGCGGAATGCGGCAACGTTGACGTCGACCGTCTTCGGCGGGACGCTGGCCGAGACGGAATCGACCCACAGCGGCTCGTCGAAGTCCAGAAGCGCGGAAAGCGCGCCAAGCATGACGACGTTTGCGCATTTGGCGTTCCCGGCCTCTCGCGCTATCGCGTCGGCTGGAACCATCAGCGCGCCGGCGTCCCGCAGGATTCCGTCGGAGTCGCTGGGGAGGCTTGCGCGTCCCGTCAGCACCGAGGCCGGCTTCACGACCTCGTCGTTTACCACCAGATGGCCTCCAGATTTCAGCTGGTCGAGGTTGCGCAGCGCCTCAAGCTTGTCGAAGGATACGAGCATGTCGGACTCCCCCGCTCCGGACACCATCGACTTCACTTCGTCTCCGAAGGTGACGACGGTGGTCACGGACCCTCCGCGCTGCGCCATTCCATGGATCTCGGACACCTTCACGTCAAGCCCGCTGGCCAAAGCGACGTCGGCGGTGACATGGGCGGCGAGAATCGTTCCCTGCCCCCCTACCCCGCAAAGCAAAACCCTGCAAGTCATGAACACACCTACCTTACGATGGCGTCGAAGCGGCAGTACTGGGCGCATTGCCCGCATCCGATGCACAGGCTTGCGTCGATGTATGAAAGGCCGGTGCCTTCCTCCTTGCCTATGGCCGGGCATCCGAGCGTCAGACATACCCCGCACCCGGTGCAGTTGGCGACGAAGAAAGGCTCGTCCCTCCTGCGGTCCAGCAGCACGCAGGGCCTTTTGAACACGATCACGGAAAGCCTGTCGTCGGCGGAAGTCGCACCCTTGATGGCGGCGCGTGTGGCTGCGACGTCGTCGGGGTCGACCACGCGCACGTCGTCGATGCCTAGCGAGCGGACGACCTTCTCCAGGTCAAGCTCATGGTTCTCGCGGTCCTGCAGGTTGACGCCGTTGAACGGATTGCCCTGGCGTCCCGTCATGGCGGTGGTCCTGTTGTCCAGGATGCAGACCGTCCCGGTGCCGTTGTTGTATGCGGTGGAGACGAGCGAAGACAGCCCCGAATGCCCGAAGGTCGAGTCGCCTATGACCGCGACCACGGGTCTGTGGTCCTGTCCGGCAAGGGCAAGTTCGATGCCATGCGCCATGGATACGGATGCCCCCATGTCGACGCATGTGTCCATGCATGAAAGCGGCGGAAGGGCTCCGAGCGTGTAGCAGCCTATGTCGCCGGTGACGATGGCCTTGATGCGCGAGAGCTCCTTGAACACCGTCCTGTGAGGACAGCCTGGGCAAAGGGCAGGAGGCCGCGGCGGAAGCGCTTCAGGCGACGGCTTGTGAGGAGGCTCGGGCATGCCGAACGCCTCCTTGACCGCCTGGGGCGAGAGCTCGCCGGCCGCAGGAAGAGGATTCGGTGGATCGTCGACGTGCACGCCTAGCGCCTTCACGGCGTCGGACAGGTATTCGGACGCCTCTTCGACGACGTAGAGCTTGCCTACCTTCGACGCGAATTCGGAGACTGTGCGTCCGGGAAGCGGGTAAGTGACGCCGAGCTTTAAGACCGAGGCGTCGGGAAGCGCTTCGGTCACGTGCTGATAGGCCGCGCCTGAGCACACCACTCCGATGTCTTCGGAGCGCATCTCCACCTTGTTGAGGCCGCACGAATCGGCCCATTCCGCAAGCCTTTCGATGCGATCTATCTGGTCTATGCGGCGTGCCTTGGCGTAAAGGGGCATCATCACCCACTTGGAAGGGTCCTTCTCGTAGCCTTTTGTCACGACGTCGCCTGCCGGGCGCGGCTCGACCGGGGTGCGGGTGTGCGACACGCGCACGGTGGACCTGACGATCGCGGGCACGTCGAATTTCTCGGAGAGGTCGTAGGCCTGGCGCGCGAAGTCGTATGCTTCCTGCGAATCGGCAGGGTCGAGCACGGGGACGTGCGCGGCGGCGCCGTAGTAATGGGTGTCTTGCTCGTTCTGCGACGAATGCATGCCTGGGTCGTCGGCTGCAAGCACGACCAGCCCCCCGCCAACACCGGTGTAGGCGGCCGTGAAAAGCGGGTCGGCAGCGACGTTGACGCCGACGTGCTTCATGGTGACAAGCGTGCGGGCGCCTGCTGCGGATGCGCCTATGGCGACCTCCATCGCCACCTTCTCGTTCGTGCACCATTCGGCGTAGGTGCCGTCGATCCGCGCGAACGACTCCAGGGTCTCGGTGGACGGCGTGCCGGGATATCCCACCCCTATAGTGGCGCCGGCGTCTGCCGCCCCTGCTGCGACGGCCTCGTTTCCTGACATGAGCTGCATCGATGCCCCCTACTCTGCCGGAAGTTCTTCGTAGACGAAGTCGTACTTCCCGATCTGGACGTAGTCGCCGGGGCGAAGTGCATGCTGCCCCACCGTCTTGTTGTTCACCCAGACGCCGTTGAACGAGTGCAGGTCTCGTATCACGATGGCGTCGGCATGCCTGACGAGTTCGGCGTGCTCGCGAGATACGGTCATGTCGTTGAGGAAGATGTCGCACTCCGGGTTGCGCCCTATGGTTATCGGGTCTCCTTCGAGCGGGTATTCCAGCCCGACCTGGGGTCCTCTCACCATCCTGAGCACTGGCCGCGCGTCCTCGCCGGAACAGGCGCCACCCACGCCTCCCCTCGGGACCACGGGGCTGAACTCCTGGGTTTTTTCTGTTAGCCTGAACCCGCAGACGGGGCACGTGGAGGCACCCTGGTCCACTTCGGTCTGGCAAACGGGACAAATGCGTGTCATGCGGGCATCCTCTCGGGAAGTCTACGTACGGTTGTTCAATTGTAAGGCTTGTTCGTCAGTTCTTGCTCAAAAGCAGCGGCGTCTGGTTCAAAACGACGCTCTCGGCCGTTTCTACGCCGCCGGTGAAGAACCCTGCAAGGCTGCGGAGGCCCATACCCAGCGAGTCGATGAAGCTGGGGTCTTCGACCGTTTCGCAGGATATGAGGTCCTGGGAGGCCACGACTTCGTTGTTCTGGTAGAAGTCGACGTGTCCTACCACCTCGCCCGCGTCGACGCCGCCTGGGAGGTCGTAGAAGCTCACATCCTGGCTGATGTTTCCGAATATGGATGATACCTTGATGCTGGCCTGTGGGTTCGCCAGCGTCACGGGCACAGTCTTGTCGGGCCATGCGGACAGCGCCGCATATCCCACGATGGGAACTTCGGCGTACGCGCCTCCAAGCTCCATGCCGACGCTCTGGTCGCTGTTGGCGAGCGCGTAGTCGGTCTCGCTTGCCGCAACCCATTCGTACAGGGATTTCGTGTCCTCGAAGCGCTGCTCGTTGGAGGTGGATCCCAGAACGACGGCGAACAGGTAGCGACCGTCCTTCTGGCAGGCGCCGGCGAAGCATAGCCCGGCCTTGTCAGTGCTTCCCGTCTTTATCCCGCATGCGCCCTCGTAGTTTCCGAGGAGCTCGTCGGTGGACTCGAACCGATTCACGGTCTCGGACCCTCCCCGCTGGAGGGTGATGGACGCCTCGTCCATCGACACGATTTCGCGGAACGTCTCGTTGCCCATCGCGTGCTGGGCGATGACTGCGACGTCCCTGGCCGTGCTGTACTGGTTTTCGTCCTCCCATTCGGCGAAGTCCAGCCCATGTGGGTTGGTGAATCGGCTGTTGGTGCATCCAAGCTCCGAGGCCTTCTCGTTCATTTTCGCCACGAAGGCGTCATAAGGAGCCGTGTCCGAGGAGAGGTCGATCGGGTTCCCGTCGACGTCGAGGATTTCGCCCCCCGACGACTTGGCGTCGTCGACGAAGAGCTTGCCGACGTTCTCGGCGATGGCGACCCCGGCGTCGTTGCCGGAAGGCACCATGAGC
>CAQLOA010000095.1:0-1177 GCA_948829205.1 uncultured Eggerthellaceae bacterium | reverse complement strand
TGTCGCCCGTCCTGAGCGATGCGGTGGACTCCCCGGTGGCAGCTGCGCGCTCGCTCACCACGACGGGCATATCGAGCGGGGCTGCCTCCAAGGCGACGGTCGCCGTGACCATCTTGGTTATGGACGCGATCTGCGCATGCTCGTCGGCAGAGCGCTCGAAGTAGACGTTGCCTTCGGAATCCACAAGTATGGAACGCTCCGCGGCGATGGCGGGCGCCGAACTCGCCGGCATTCCACGCTGCTCGACGGTCTCCCCTCCCACGAGGTCGCCCTTCCTTACCTCTGCGAAGGCCACTCCCGGAAACATGGACGCACACAACGCCAGGCATGCCATTGCGGCGGCGATCGATTTGACCCTATTCATCGTCCTCCTCGGCGTACTTGCTCTTTATCTCCGAAAGGTCGCTGCCTTCGCCGTAGACGATCACCCGGTTCACGGGGGAATAGATCGACGAGAAGGCGTCCCAGTCGAGCACCTTGCCGTCCTTGTCCTTGACGTAGCGCGTCACGTTGATCTTGGTTCCGTCGGACGGCGCCGTCTTGACGTACGATGCGCCCGGCTTGAGGTTCTCGTCCGCTTCGTATTCCGTGGTGTGCTTCTTGCCGTCCTGCCATTCGCCCGTGACGGTCTCCACTTCTAGCTCGGGGTCGATGCCGACGAGCGTGACGGTAACGCTGGAATCGGTGTAGCTGGTACGCAGCAGGATGTCGGAAGACGTCTGGTTCGACCAAATGAGGTCGAGGCCCGGATACGAGACGGCGGCATCGAGGCCCGCAGGGTAGCTTGACGAGTAAAGGGTGTGGTTGTGTCTCTCGTCGATGTCGAGGCCCCCTTGGTAGACCGCATTGAACACGGTGGTCGCAACCTGGCAGACGCCGCCTCCGACCCCCTGTTCGAACTTGCCGCCGACTATGACGCCGGCGTCCTTGTAACCGTCTTCCTCCTCCATGGGGCCCGCGTGGTCGAGGAATGACCACTTGCCTCCGTCGGCCTTGGCCACGGTGTCCCCTATCGCGTCGGAGACCAGGTGGATGTTGTCGCGCCTGTTGGCGGTGGAGGACGTGTTGGTGAACTGGGTGGTGAACGACGAGAACTCGGTCACGAGCCCGTAGGACAAGGCCTCGTCAAGCGAGAACGCGGACCTGCCTTCGTCTGTGGTTATCCCTATCGACCCGT
>CAQLOA010000094.1 GCA_948829205.1 uncultured Eggerthellaceae bacterium | reverse complement strand
GTTGCACAGAAGGCGCACTTTATCGCGCAACCTACCTGAGTGGAGCAGCAGACTGTCAATCTAGGCCGTTGTTCGTTTCCTTGTCCTTCTTCCATCATCCTCTTGCTTGGAGACGAGATTTCGGTCTGCAAGGGCTTGCAGCTGCTGGATTCCTTCGAAAGGCCCTTTTCAGGTATTCCAA
This sequence comes from uncultured Eggerthellaceae bacterium, assembly GCA_948829205.1. Classification (GTDB taxonomy): domain Bacteria; phylum Actinomycetota; class Coriobacteriia; order Coriobacteriales; family Eggerthellaceae; genus MGBC163016. The sequence continues at coordinate 5,944 of CAQLOA010000094.1, read as the reverse complement.
CGCATTCGACCAAGGCTCCGTCAGCTAGCTTCAGAAGGTACTTACGTGTGCCGTCCGATGAATGACGAACCTCTGCAATGTTTGCTTTCACCAGCGGAAAGTCGGCCTTGAGACGCTCTCTGAGGGTTTTTGGAAGGTTGGTCATGTCGTCGTAGGAAGTTGCGTTGTGGAGATGGATCCATTCGTGGAGCTGCTTGGCACGGAACCTGGGCTGACCTAGGCCCGAAACGAGGTCTTCGAGCTGCTCTAACGAATAAGACACGATGGATTCGGAATCTGTGCTCATGTGCCTTCCTTGAATCGGATTTATGCGCTGGGCAATAGGAGGAGATATGCCACGGGTTTGAATTATAGGGTGTTGCTGAGGGCAGAAGCGACGGAGGTGTTGGATGACCCGAACTCTTAGCAACCCATGTCAAGCAAGCCAAGGGACGAACCCTGTTGAACGAAAAGCACGTCCCCTGTTCAACCTCTGTTAAGGCCACCTATCCGATTGCTATACTTTACAGGTCTTGACAGACGGCTCTTCAGCCACGGCGAAAGCAGACAAATGTTCGATAAAATTCCAGTCACCCATAAGCCTGAAAACACCAAGATCGCCCTGCTTGCAGGCGGCTCAAGCGGCGAAAGGCCCATTTCCCTGAAGTCGGCAGAAGGCGCCAAAGACGCCTTGACCGAAGCCGGTTACGAGGTCAAGCAGCTCGATCCGTCCGAACCAAGCGACCTGAAGGCTCTCATCGACGGAGACTTCGACGTGGCGTTCCTGGCCTTGCACGGCAAAGGCGGCGAGGACGGGGCGATTCAGGGGTTCCTCCAGACCATAGGGCTTCCTTACACCTGTTCCGGAATCTGGGGAAGCGCGGTCAGCATCGACAAGACCAAGGCCAAGGTGTTCTACCGCGAGTCCGGTATTCCAACCCCTGCAGGAATCACCGTTTCGCGCGGAGACGACTACGATGCTGCGGACATCGTCTCGGAGCTTGGCAACAAGGTGGTAGTGAAGGCCGCCACCGAAGGAAGCTCCATCGGGGTCTATATCGTAGAAGGGGCCGAATCGCTCGAAGAGGCCCTGAAGGAGGCGTTGCAGATAGACACGAAGGCGCTGGTGGAGCAGTACGTGTCGGGCACCGAGCTGACTTGCGTCGTGATGGGGTCGGGCGAGACCTCGCAGGCGCTGCCCGTCATAGAGATCATTCCCCAGAACGAGTCCTACGACTTCGAATCGAAGTACGCCCCTGGCGGGTCGAAGCACGTGTGTCCGGCACGCATCGACTCGGTCGCCACCGAAGGGGTGCAAAAGTACGCCGTGCGTGCTCACAACGCGCTGGGTTGCGAAGGGGTGACCCGCACAGACTTCCTTCTTGAGGACAACGGCGACATGTGGGCGCTCGAGACGAACACGGTGCCCGGAATGACGGCCACGTCGCTGCTTCCCGACGCCGCACGCGCCGTTGGGGTCAGCTTCCCCGAGCTGACCAAGATGATGGTGCAGATGGCTTTGGATTCGTGGAAGTAAAGAGCTTTTGTTCGATCAAAAGATAGTGGAAAACTTCAAAGATGACCATTTGAATCATTGTTGAAAAGTTAATATTGGACATGATAAGCAATTGATTCAACCCCGCCTCTATGTTAAAATGCAGGTGCCGGCGGAGCCCGGAATGGTGAAAAGTGGCGGGCGACGCAGGTATTAGCGATAGGGCTAAGGGCGTTTGCAGGCGTCCTTAGCCTTCTCTCCCTTCGTCATCCGTTGTCGCTTATATTCCTTCCAGGCGTCGAGTATGAACTCTGCCACCGTTGCAATGGCGGCTAAGGCCATCAGGATTTCATAGCACAAGTGCAACATAGGCGACCACCTCCTTTCGAAAGGAAGCGCCGCCCGCGATCGGACTTCGCCGACAATCCAAGCGTAACCACGCCGTTCGAAACCTCGGTTACAGACAACCGCTCCGTTGCCTATCAAGGTTCTTAAATGAGCCTTTCAGATTTCTTGTAACGAGCGATTGCTGACCTAAACGAGTACGTACATGGAATTGGGCAAACCCATGCCTTAGAACGCAAATGATTGGCTTCAGGACGACACGCTTCGTCCTGGACGCTTCGTGCATACGCGCTACAATTAGGCGATGCAGAAATACTTCGGAAAATACACCGACTTCCAGACCGCGTCGAAGGCCGATGCCGGATTGCTGTTGGGTGCCGACATCGCCGTCGGCGACGTGTGCGACATCGAAATCGAGCTCGAAGACGGCGTCCACAAGGCATGGATAACCAACAAGGCCGGCCAGCGAGTGGCTTTCTTCGACGCAAAGTTCTCGCGCAAGCTCAGCCTGCTTGCAGCGGACGGCCTCATCGAGAAGGCGATCCTCTCGTTCGTGGCGTTCACCGACCATCCGGACGAAGGCCACTACTGGGGACAGGCCGCGGTCGTCTGTTACGGCGCTCCCTACGCCCAGGAGTTCGACAGGTTCGTCGACAACGTGTCGGCCAAGATAGGCTCCGACGTTCGTCCACGCATCGATTTCGACGCCGAGGCGGTGGACAAGGTCATCGACTCGGACGGCGTGTGGATGCCTGCCCAGAACGTCTCGCTTCCAGACATGCAGAAGGGCGCGGCCATCATAAAGCGCCGCCGCAGCGTCACCGACAGGCTGATAGACCAGGGACGTGCGGGAAACAAGGGTTGCTACCTTGCCAGCTGGGCCTTCCTTCTGGCGGTGGTCGCGCTGGTGGTCTTTGGCTTCAAGTCCTGCCTAGGGTGGTAGCGTGAGCGACCAGCAAACCGTCCCGGAGGCGCTGGAAGCCGCCATACTCGAAGGCACGCCGCAAGACGTAACATCCCGCTACGCAGGTCTTTCCCAGGCCGCATCCGACGCCGATTTCGGCGAGTACGACACCAACGTCGTGGTGATCGACACCGAGACCACGGGCGTTTCATTCCAGAAGGACGAGCTGACCCAGATCGCGGCGGCGCGCCTCGAGCACGGCGAGGCCACGGAATGGTTCGTCACGTTCGTGAACCCCGGCCAGCCCATACCCGAAGACATCGTGCGCCTGACGCACATCACCGACGACGACGTCGCAGGCGCGCCGACGCCTTCCGAGGCGTTGGAGAGGCTTGTGGAATTCGTCGGCGACGCCAAGCTGGTCGCGCACAACGCGTACTTCGACAAGCATTTCGTCACCAACCATCCCGCAGGCTACCCGCTGTTGGAAAACCAGTGGATAGACTCGCTCGAACTGTCGCGAATCGCGCTTCCGCGCATGAAGTCGCACCGGCTGATCGACCTGGTGAAGGCATTCGGCGCACCGCTTTCGACGCACCGTGCAGACGACGACGTGCTGGCCACGTGCTCGCTGTACAGGATCCTGCTGGCCGCGGTCGACGCCATCCCCGAGCCACTTCTCAACGAGATCGCGTCGTTCGCCACGCAGCCCGAATGGCCTTTCGGCACGATCTTCCGCTACTTCGCCGAGCGCAAGCGAAAGGCCCTAGAACAGGAAAGCCTGACCGCCGACGAGCTGGCGATGGGGCGCGTGCGCCGTCCCGGGCAGTTCTCGCTGTCCGAGGTGCGCTCGAAGCGCGTGTCGGCGATCGAATGCTGTCCCAGGAAGGACGCGTCGCTGCTGCTGTCGCCGGCCCTTCTGCAGAAGATGAAGCAGGCGGGCAGCCATGTGACCACGGAAAGCGGCGAAGAGCCCGCCACGATGAGGTTCCCCGCGCCCGACCAGATAGAGCGCGACTTCTCCGAAGAGGGAATCATGGGGAGCATCTACGACGACTACGAGTCGCGCGGCGAGCAGCTGCAGATGGCCCTTGCGGTACGTGACGCCTTCGAGGCGCAGGAAAACCTGGTGGTGGAGGCCGGCACCGGCACCGGCAAGTCGATGGCCTACCTGGTTCCCTGCGCGCAGACGGCGTTGGAGAACGGCATCGGCGTGGGCATAGCCACGAAAACGAACGCCCTGCTCGACCAGCTGGTTTACAAGGAGCTTCCGGCGCTTTCGAAGGCGATGGGAGGCAAGCTGACCTTCGTTCCGCTGAAGGGGTTCACCCACTATCCGTGCCTGCTGCGCATACAACGCGTCCTGCGCGAAGGCCCGCGCATGGTGACCGTGCAGAACGAGCTTCGCCCGCAGGCGCCTGCTCTTGCCGCGCTGCTGTCGTTCGTGGAACAGACCGGCTATGGCGACATGGACGCCCTGAAGATCGACTACCGCACGCTGCCAAGGCGTGCTATCACCACCGCCAGCGGCGACTGCCTGCGCAGAAGATGCCCGTTCTACGGCAAGGAATGCTTCGTGCACGGCTCGCGCATGATGGCGCAAAGCGCCGACGTGGTGGTGACGAACCACAGCCTTCTGTTCTACGACGCGGCAGCCGACGGGTCGCTTCTGCCTCCCATACGCTACTGGGTGGTGGACGAGGCCCACGGCGCCGAGGACGAAGCCCGACGTGCGCTTTCGCTGTCGGTGGCCGTGGACGACCTGGCGCGCCTGGTGCGCCGCACCAGTTCGGACGACCCGCGGGCGAACGTGTTCCTTGCGGCGTCGCGCAAGGTGCAGGAACCCGAGGACGATGCCGCATCATTGGCCAAGGCTGGTGCGCAGAACTCCACCGAGACGCCCGGAACGCTGTTCTTTGGGCTGGTGAAGAAGGCTACGGCAGCAGCCGACGTGTTCGCCGAGGCCGAGCAGCGGTTTGCCGACCAGGCGCTGGAGCTTCTGCAGTTCGACCCGCAGAAGAAGTCGAGCTACGAGCTGTTCGACCTGCATATCACCGACGCCGTGCGCCACAGCGAGGCGTTTGGCGCGCTGAAAGGCTATGCGAGCGACATGGTGGACGCCGCCGAGAAGCTGATTCACGTGGAGCAGGAGCTGGTCGCCTTGATGGACGACTTCAAGGGCGTCGGCTTCGTGCAGCGCGAGATAGCCTCGGTGGCCCTAGAGCTGAAGGAGATGGTGGTCGCGGCCAACGTCATCTTCCTGAAGCCCTCGGACGCGCATGTTTATTCGGTTACGTTGAACCGCCGGCAGGGAAAGGGGCGTCAACAGAACGCCACGCGGGGCGGGAGCGTGTTCCATGCCGAGCTGTACAACGTGGGCGTCGCGCTGGACGAAACGCTTTACACGAACACCCGTTCGATAATATACACCTCGGCCACCCTGACTGTCAACGGTTCGTTCAAGCCGTTCGAAGAGTCGGTGGGCCTAAACACCAGCGAGCAGTCGCAGGCCGCGCAGCTCAAGCTGGACCCCTGCTTCGACTTTGACAGCAACATGAAGGTTTACGTGGTCAGCGACATCCCCGAGCCCAACGACCCTGCCTACATGGAGGCCTTGCAGGCGTTCCTGCGAGACGCGCACGTGGCCCAAGGCGGTGCCATGCTCACGCTGTTCACCAACAAGAAGGACATGGACCGCTGCTATTCGGCCGTCGAGCCGGCACTGAAGGAAAACGACCTTCGCCTGGTGTGCCAGCGTTGGGGGGTGTCGGTGAAGGGGCTGCGAGACGACTTCGTAAACGACGAGGCCCTGTCCCTGTTCGCGCTGAAGAGCTTCTGGGAAGGGTTCGACGCCCCTGGCGCCACGCTGCGTGGCGTGATCATCCCGAAACTGCCGTTCAGCAAGCCTACGGACCCCTTGTCGCTCGAGCGCAAGGCGCGCGACGACAACGCATGGAGGCGCTTCGACCTGCCAAAGGCCGTGCTCGAGGTGCGCCAGGCGGCAGGCAGGCTGATCCGCAAGGCCGACGACGAGGGAGCGCTGGTCCTGTGCGATGCGCGGCTGCTTTCGAAGGGTTATGGGAAGGTGTTCATCGGTTCGCTTCCAAGCAGCAACGTCACCGTGGCGACCGCCGACGAGGTCTGCAGGATGCTTCGCCGCTAGGACGTGCCATTTGATGTGGGCGGATTCAAGCGGTGAACGCACCTCATGCCGCCTTTGC
>CAQLOA010000093.1:4399-6168 GCA_948829205.1 uncultured Eggerthellaceae bacterium | reverse complement strand
CCCATGACGCTGCCGTCCAGGTCGTAGAGAGGCGACTTGTAGGTGGTGAGCAGCCTGGTTCCCTCGCCTGTCTGCACGACCTCCTCGGACACGCAGGTGCTTTTCGACGCCATGACCTCGTTTTCGGACTCGATGCAGGCGGGGTCGTCCTCCTCCACGTCCCATATGTAGGCGTGGCGCTGGCCCTGCACCTGCTCCTTGGTCTTCTTGACCGTGTCGCAGAAGCTCGAGTTCACCTTCTCGTGGATGCCGTCGCGCGTCTTGTACCAGACGAGGCTGGGAATGGAGTCGATGGTGGCGTCGAGGAACTGCCGGGCCTCCCACAGGTCGGTGTCGCGCTTGGCCGACTGCTGCCAACGCGCAAAGCGGAACCCGGCCTCGCAGGCGTCGAGGGGCTCCGGCCAGAAGTCGGAAAGGGACTCGCGCCTTTTGCCCAAGGCGTCGAGCGCGCCATGCGGCGCCACCAGCACCAACCCAGTGCGACCGGATGCCGCGTTCAGCACGGCTTCGACGGAGGCAAGGGCGTCTTCGACCCCTGTGCGCAGGAACACGACGTCGGCGCCGGCGACGAGGGCCGGGTCGAGGCGGTCGCTTTCGGAAAAGGAATGCTCGAAGGATGGAAGGGGCGCGGAGGACTTGAGGACGGATGCTACGGCGTCGGGCAACCCGACCATATACACATGAACATGACCCCTATACATAGCTGCATCCCCTTCGCATCAACCATGTGTTTATATTCTACAACTCCACTGACGCAAAGTGGACGTTCTGCGGGCAAACGGACTGCAGAAGAAGGGAACGCGTGGCCCACAGGCGCGACGGGGGACGTTCGCCTTTGACACATAGGGGCGAGAGAGAGCGGAATGCTCCGCAGCGAATTCGCTTGCGAGGCTGCGGCGTAGGTTTTGGCGGAGACGGGGTTCGAGGACTGTCTGAGGCGCCGCGGAGCGGTGCCGAGTTCCGCAGAACCTCCGCCAAAACCCACGCCGCGGGAGCCGAGCCCTGCGAAGAGCGCGGAGGATTCCGCTCCCTCTCGCCCCTATGTGTCAAAGGCGAACGTCCCCCGTCACGCACTAACCCCCTGCAGGCCCCAGCGGATAACAGATTCGATGCGCTACAGCTCCCCTTCGGCCTTCTTCTCGGCCTTGGCCTCGCGCTTTGCGGCCTCGTTGAACGCTGCGCGGGCCTCGTCCTCCAGCTTCTCCTCGTGCACGTCGGCGGCAAGCTTGTCGTGCTTCGCGTTCGCGATGCTGAGCACGGCCCCCGACAGCGCGAACAGCGCGATCGCGTTCGGGATGACCATAAGCTGGTTGAACATGTCGGCAAGCTCCCACACCAAATCGTTGGAAAGCAACGAGCCCATGAAGATGAACACCAGGGCGATGACCGTGAATGGAACGACGGCCTTCTTGCCGAACAGCCACTCGACGTTCAGCTTGGCGAACAGGTTCCACGACAGGATGGTGGAGAACGCGAAGAACAGCAGGCAGATGGCTACGAACCATGCGCCAGGGCCGGCTCCGAAGAACTGCCCGAACGCCATCTGGGCTATGTTCGTCTTGGTGATGGTCTCGGCAGTCAGTGCAGCATAGTCTCCGGTTGCCAGCGCACCGTCGCCAACGTAGAGGACGGACAGCACGACGAGCGCGGTCATGGTGACCACGATGATGGTGTCGACGAACACGCCGATCATGGCGACGACGCCCTGCTCGTGGGGGTTCTTCACCTCGGCCAGCGCGTGCGCATGCGGGGTGGACCCCATGCCGGCC
>CAQLOA010000093.1:0-4389 GCA_948829205.1 uncultured Eggerthellaceae bacterium | reverse complement strand
AACAGGCCGCGCTTGGCGCCCTGGCTGATTGCTGCGATGATTCCGAAGGTGGCACCGCCGACGGTGGCGTCGGGGTTGAACGCGCACTCGAATATGAGCGCGAACGTGGCCGGAAGGTTCGGGGCGTTCATCACGAGCACCACGATGGACCCCAGCACGTACAGCACGGCCATGATAGGGACGATTTTCTCGGTGACGGCCGCCAGGCGCGAAACGCCGCCCAGGAAGATGACGCCGGCGAGCACCACGACGGCGATTCCGATGAGCCACGTGGGCACGCCGAACGCGTTGTTCATGGTCTCGGCGATGGAGTTCGACTGAACCATGCAGCCCATGAAGCCCAGCGCCAGGATGATGGCCACGGCGAAGAACCCGGCCAGGAACTTGCCGCCCTTGCCCTTGAACGCGGTGGTGATGTAGTACACCGGGCCGCCGTGCACGGTGCCGTCGGCGTCGACCACGCGCGTCTTCTGCGCCATGACGGCCTCGGCGTAGTTGGTCGCCATGCCCAGAAGGGCTATGACCCACATCCAGAATATGGCCCCCGGGCCGCCGATGATGATGGCGCCGCATGCGCCGACGACGTTGCCGGTTCCCACCTGGGCAGCGACGGCCGTGGCAAGCGCCTGGAACGACGTCATGGCACCGCCCTGGTTGCCTCCGCGCAGCGAGAAGTCGCCGAACAGGCGGCGCCAGCCTTCGCCGAAGCACCGGAACTGGATGAACCTGGTCCGGACGGTGAACCAGATGCCCATGCCCAGCAGCAGGATGATGAGAACGTAGTTGGACAGATAGCTGTTGATGGTTACAACAACGTTGAGAATCGCTTCCTCCACTTTCCTCCCCTTAGTCTTCGTGCGAGAAGGCCCGGGAGAAAGCGCCCTTAAGAGAGCGTCCACGATCCTCTGTCCGTTTGCCTGAGAGATTCGGCGGCTTTGCACGTTGCCGCCTTGCACCTTCGGCACTCACTTAAGAGTTCTCCAGAGTCTTCTCCGCCTCCGGTCTGCGGCGTGCATTCCGAAGGCATCACAGAAATTGAACGAACTGATTATGCGACTGCGCCCCTGTTTGCGCAAGCCCCAATCGGCAAGGAAGCGCAGGCGGCGGGAATGCCTGCGCAGCTAGTCGTGCAGTTCGGACGCTGCGACCCCTTCGTCGATGGCCTTGTTGCACCGCTCGTCTATGGCCTTGGCCGCCTCTTCGGGTGTGGTGGTGCCCACCAGCAGGTCGCGGATGCATCCGTAGAAGACCTCGCGGACCGCCCGCGTGTCCGGGTTGTTCCCGGTGAAGTCGACGACGTTGTCCTGGTTCTCGAGGAACAGGTCGAACGCCTCAATGTCGCCCCGGTACCTCTCGGCCACCGAGATCGACGCGGGAATGGCCCCGGCTGCATAGCTCATCAGCTCGTCGCTCGAGTACACGTAGGAAAGGAAGTCCTTCGCCACCTGCACCTTCTCAGGGTCGCCGTTGTCGAACACCTCGAACCCGGATATGAACGTGGTCGCGCACCCGCCCTCGTCGGGCCCGGGGAAGTTCACCAGCCCTATCTCGTCGCCGTATCGCCCTATGCTGGCGTTGTTGACCATGTAGATGGCAAGCTGGCCCCCGCGGAACAGGCTCGAGCAGTCCTCGATCTCAAGGTTCTCGCTGTGCGGAGGGTACCATCCGCGCGCGACACCGTCCTGTATCCACCGCAGGGCCGCAACGCCTTCCGGGGCGGACAGGTCGAAGTGGCCGTCCTCGTCGAAGAACTCGGATCCGAAGGACCTCATCAGCGTCATTATGTGCGTGTCGCCCTGCGAGCTGCCAGCGTACATCATCATCGGGAACGCTCCGTCGGGAAGCGACTGCGCCAGCGCGTCGAGGACGTGCGTCCACTCGTCGATGCTCCACGCCGAGATCTCGCCGTCCCGCATGTAGTCGTCGAGCCCCGCCTGGGAGAACAGCGGCTTGCTGTAGGCCAGCACGTTCTGCCTGGCCAGGTACGGCATCATGTAAACCTTGCCGTCAACGGTGCTCATGTTCCAAAGGTAGCCGTAGATGCCGTCGCGCACGTCGCCCTGCGCGACGTCGTCGAGCGGCACCACGCGGCCCGAATGTATGTACGTGGACATGTTGAAGTAATCGCCGTACAGCAGGTCGGGCGACCGCGGGGTGTCGAAGCTTTCCTCGATGGCGCTGTCGTACTGGTTCTGCTCGAACACTTCCACCTCGATGTCGACGTCGGCCTTGCCGTAGTCGGCCTCGAAGTCGTCGGCCATCATGGACACCACCTGGTCGATCTGGGTCAGCGAGTCGTCGAACACCACCTCGTGCCCGGTGCGCGGGACCTTCAGCAGCAGGTGCACCTTCTCGTCCTGATGCTGCGAGCAGGCGCAGGCGACCGCCGCGGCTGCGGCGGCAAGCAGCACGCAAAGCAGAGCAAGCGCCGCCTTGGCGGGCCTCGAAAGGCGCCGGCTGGGCGCCACCCCCGCTTTCGCCGCCGTCATCGCTCACCGCCTCCCAGCTCGCGCAGCTTCCTGAGCATCACGGGAACGTCGAGCGGCTTGGCCAGGAAGTCATCCATCCCGGCGTCGAGCGCACGGCCCCTGTCCTCCGCGAAAGTCGATGCGGTGCATGCGAATATGCGAACCGCCTTGGCGTCGGGGCGCTTCATGCCGCGGATCCTGCGGGAGGCCTCGTACCCATCCATCACGGGCATCTGGGCGTCCATCAGGATCGCGTCGAAGAAGCCTTCCTCCGACCTCTCGAACGCCTCCACCGCCTCGGCGCCGTTCACCGCGAGCTCGACGTTGTAGCCTTCCTTGCCCAGTATAGCCACGAGGATGTCAGAGTTCAGCTCGTTGTCCTCCGCGACCAGCAGGTTGACCGTCTTCGGAGGCGCACCGTCGGGCGCACCGGGCCCGCCCTCCCCCTGGGCGGCGTCCTTGCCGTAGACCCCGCCGGGCAGCGGGGTGGCGTTCGATGTCTCGTGCGGAAGCTCGGCAAGCCTCGACTGGTCGAGCGGAAGCGTGACGTCGACGGTGAAGCACGACCCCTTGCCCAGCTCGCTTTCCACCGAGAGCCTGCCGCCCATCTGCTGGACCAGCATGAAGCTGATGGCCATTCCCAGGCCCGTTCCCTTCTGCGAGTCGGAGTTGGAGTTCCGCTCCTGCGTGAAGGAGTCGAAGATGCTCTGCTGGAACTCGGGCGACATGCCGCAGCCCGTGTCGGAGACCGATATGACCGTGTGGACCTCGTGGGTGGCGACCATCAGCTGCTGGGTGGCCCTGAACGATATGCTTCCGCCTTCGGGCGTGAACTTGACCGCGTTGGACAGGATGTTCATGAGCACCTGGCTCAGCCGCGTCTCGTCGCCTATCAGGTACGGGAAGGGCAGGTCGTTGCCCTGCATGTCGAAGTCGATTCCGCGCTCGTCGATGGGCTCGCGCTGCATCTCGCACACGTTCTCCATCACGTTGTACAGGTCGAACGGCTCGTGGGCAAGCACCACCTTGCCGGCCTGCAGCTTGGAGACGTCCAGTATGTCGTTGACCAGCGCAAGAAGGTACTGGGCCGCCTTGCCCAGCTTGCTTACGTAGCCCTTCATGGCCTCGCTGTCGTCGAGGTTGCTCTCCATGAGGTGGTTGAGCCCGATTATCCCGTTCAGCGGGGTGCGGATCTCGTGGCTCATGTTCGAAAGGAACTCGGCCCTTGCCGCAGACTCGGCGCGCGCCGACACCGACCTCTTCATGAACCGGTAGAGCACCGACATCATGACGATAAGCACGATCACCACTACCACGAGCATTCCGGCCGTCAGCGTTATGAAGGGCGCGAAGCGCTGTTCGAAGACGCGCATCGGCACGGCGAGTATGAAGGACCACGAAGTGCCCGCGACGGGAGCGAAGCTGAGCACCAGCCTTTCGCCATCGGACCTGGTGCAGTTGATGACGAAGCTCTCGCCGTCGGAGATGTTGCGGCGGACGTCGTCGACCGTGACGCCGTCCTCGATGAGCCCCGCGTTCAGCATGTCGTAGAAGTTGTCGCGGCCCGAGAGGTCGGTGGCGGGCGACGCGCTGACTATGTAGTATCCCTGCGCGTTGACCACGCTCGAAACGCCCTGGTTGTCGAAGCTCTCGATGAGCAGCTGGTCGCGAATGTTCGACAGGTCGCTCCTGCCAAGCATCGCCACGAAGTCGTGCCCTGCGAACTGCATGTTCCTGAGCGCGATCCCGTAGATCAGCGACTCCTTGGTGGTCTCTAGCTTGCCGTTGGCGTCGTCGTAGAGCATGACGAAGTGGTCGCGGCCGTCCTTCATCATCTCGTCGTAGGAATGCGACTCGGGGGCGAACCTCACGTACGAGCTGCTGTAAAGGGTTCCGTCGGCGTCGAGCAGGTAGATCGCGT
>CAQLOA010000092.1 GCA_948829205.1 uncultured Eggerthellaceae bacterium | reverse complement strand
GCCTGGGGTCGCTCTACGTCAACGTGGTGCGCGGCACGCCGCTGTTCCTGCAGATATACATCGCGTTCTTCGGGCTTCCGCTCGCCGGCATCAGCATCCCGCCGTTCGTGCTCGGGTTCATCGTCCTGGCCATGAACTCCGCCGCGTACATGTGCGAGATATTCCGCGCGGGCATCCAGTCCATCCCGAAGGGGCAGACGGAGGCGTCGCGCTCGCTGGGCATGAACGGCGCGCAGACCATGCTGTTCGTCATCATCCCGCAGACAGTGCGCCGCGTGATCCCCACGCTCACCAGCGAGTTCATCCTGCTGTACAAGGACACGTCCATGCTGGCCGCCGTCGGCGTCATGGAGATGGTCTACGACGCGAAGATGATCGTGGCGAACACCGGATCCATCACGCCCTACATCGTGGCGGCCTGCTTCTACCTGGTCATCACATTGCCGCTGGCCAAACTGGTCGGCAACCTGGAACGCAGGCTTGACGGCGTCGTGAAGAAGAAGCGCCGGAAGAAGGGCCCTGAATCGGGAGCCGCGCACGACGGCGCTTCGGTCGCGCCCACGCCCACGGCCGCACAGCTCGACGCCGCCGCCAGCGCAGGCGACGCCCAGGCCATGGCGACCGCCGCCACCGCCTCGGGCGCGCGGCAGACAGGGGAGGGAGCATGAGCGACAACGTGAACACAGGCATGGAGGCCGTCCCCGGCGACGTCGTGATCCGCATCGAGAACCTGCAGAAGGCGTTCGACGACAACGTCGTCCTCCGCGACATCAACCTCGAGGTGAGACGTGGCGAGGTGGTGGTCGTGCTTGGGCCGTCCGGGTCGGGCAAGTCCACCATGCTGCGTTGTATAAACCTGCTCGAGCAGCCCACCGGCGGCCGCATCTACTTCGAGGACACGGAAATCACCGCCAAGAAGGTCAACATCAACGAGATCCGCGCCCATGTGGGCATGGTCTTCCAGAACTTCAACCTGTTCCCGCACCTCACGGCCAAGCGCAACGTCATGCTTGCCCAGCAGAAGGTGCTGAAGCGTCCGAAGGAAGAGGCCGCACAGGTGGCCGAGGCGCGCCTTTCGGAAGTCGGGCTTGCCGACCGCATGGACTACAAGCCCTCGCAGCTGTCGGGCGGCCAGCAGCAGCGAGTCGCCATCGCCCGCGCGCTGGCCATGGACCCGCACGTCATGCTGTTCGACGAGGCCACGAGCGCCCTCGACCCCGAACTCGTGCGCGACGTTCTCGCCGTTATGAAGGATCTGGCGCAAGGCGGAATGACCATGATCGTGGTCACCCACGAGATGGGTTTCGCCCGCGACGTCGCCGACCGGGTCATCCTGATGGACGGCGGCGTCATCGTCGAGGAAGGCACGCCCGAGCAGGTCTTCGACCATCCTAAACACGACCGCACGAAGGACTTCCTGGGTCACATCTCTTAATACTTCGGCCTTAGACGGCCGAAGTATTGCTAGGCCCTCTCGCAGGCCTCGGCGATAAGGTCCTGCAACTCCTCGATGCCGCGGCCGCTCTCGGCCGACGTTAGCACCACGGGAACGGCGTCTTCTCCGCGCGCGCTTACCCCAAGCGCCTTGCAGATGGCCTTGCGCTGCGAAAGCGCCTTCTGGTTCGACAGCTTGTCGGCCTTCGTCAACGCTATGGCGAACGGCAGCCCCGATTCCTGCAGGAATGCCACCATGCTGCGGTCGAGCGCGCTAGGGTCGTGCCGCACGTCGATCAGCGACACCACCAGCGCGAAGCGCCGGTCGCCGTCGAAGTATCCGTCTATCAGGTCGGCCCAGCGCTTCTTTTCGGCCTTCGAGACCTTGGCAAACCCATATCCGGGCAGGTCGACCAGATCCGCCTCGTCCACCTCGTAGAAGTTTATGGTGGCGGTCTTGCCCGGCTGCGACGACACCTTCGCCAGCCCCTTGCGGAACATAAGCTTGTTCAGAAGCGACGACTTGCCTACGTTCGAGCGGCCGGCGAACGCCACCTCGGGCCGCTTGCTTTCGGGCAGCTGGGCAGCCGTGCCGTAAGATGCGGAGTATTTCGCCAGATGGAAGTTCATGCGACTGATTATACAGGCCATGTGCCAAAAGCGAACGTCCCCCGTCACGCCCCGCCTCCGCGCCATCCGCCGACGAACGCATATAATGTTGCACACGACACCGGAACAGGCGCGATTGAAAGCGAGCGCGATGAAATCCTACGACCCGCACGAGATAGAGCCCCGCATCCAGCTTCAATGGGAGGAGCAGGGCGTAAACGCAGTCGACGAGAACAGCGACAAGCCCCGCAAGTACGTGCTCGAGATGTTTCCCTACCCATCGGGCGACATCCACATGGGGCACGTGTCCAACTACACCTACGGCGACCTCGTCGCGCGCTTCTCGCGCATGCGCGGCTTCAACGTGCTGCATCCCATGGGATGGGACGCCTTCGGCCTGCCTGCGGAAAACGCCGCCATCAAGCATCACAGTCATCCTGCGAAGTGGACCTACGACAACATCGACACCCAGCGCGAGTCGTTCAAGCGCATGGGCTTCTCCTACGACTGGGACCGCACCGTGGTGGCGTGCGACCCCGAATACTACCGTTGGGGCCAGTGGATCTTCCTGGAGTTCTGGAAGCGCGGCCTGGTCGAGCGCCGCAATTCTCCCGTCAACTGGTGCCCTGGCTGCCAGACGGTGCTTGCCAACGAGCAGGTCACCGAGGGACGTTGCTGGCGCTGTGACTCCGAGGTGGAGAAGCGCGACCTCACCCAGTGGTACTACAAGATCACCGAATACGCCGACCAGCTGCTCGACGACCTAGATCAGCTGACCGGTTGGCCTGAGAACGTGAAACAGCAGCAGGCCAACTGGATAGGCCGCTCGGAAGGCGCGAACGTCGTCTTCGACCTGGTGCCACTGCCCGGTCAGGCAACGGCCGAACCCGCCTCCATAACCGTGTTCACCACGCGCGCCGATACGCTCTTCGGCTGCAGCTTCTTCGTGCTGGCGCCGGAATACCCGGGCCTGCCCGAGCTCGTGGAAGGCATGCCCCAGCGCGACGAAGTGCTTGCCTTCGCCGAGGCCGCAGCCAAGGTGAGTGCCGTCGAACGGGCCCAAGGCGACCGCGAGAAGCACGGCGTGTTCACGGGGCGCTACGTAGTGAACCCCGTCAACGGCGAGCAGGTCCCCGTGTGGGTGGCCGACTACGTGGTGGCCGACTACGGCACGGGCGCCGTGATGGCCGTGCCCTGCGGCGACCAACGCGACTTCGAGTTCGCGCGCAAGTACGGGCTGCCCATCGTCCCCATAATTCTGGAAGACGGAGATCCCCTGCTCGATGAGCTTGCAGGCGAACAGGGCCGCGTGGTCGACTCGGTCGACTGGGACGAGGCCATGGCCGCCGAAGGAACGCTGGTGCAGTCCGGAGAGTTCACGGGCATGCGCGGCGGGAAGCACAGCGAAGGCGAAGAGGCCATAGTCGCGAAGCTCGAAGCCGAAGGCAAGGGCAACCGCACGGTGGAATACCGTCTTCGCGACTGGTTGATCAGCCGCCAGCGCTACTGGGGCAACCCCATCCCCGCGGTGCACTGTCCCGAATGCGGCGTGGTCCCCGTCCCCGAAGACCAGCTGCCCGTGCGCCTTCCCGAAGACATCGACCTGGCCGCCGGCGAGACGCTGGCCACGCATGCCGGGTTCGTCAACACAACGTGCCCGAAGTGCGGCGGCCCCGCCAAGCGCGAGACCGACACCATGGACACGTTCACCTGCTCGAGCTGGTACTACATGCGCTACTGCGACCCGCACAACGTGCACGCGCCGTTCGCGAGCGACCGCGCCAACGCCTGGATGCCGGTCGACCAGTACATCGGCGGCATCGAGCACGCCATCCTGCACCTGCTGTACAGCCGCTTCTTCACCAAGGTGCTGCGCGATGCGGGCATGCTCGACTTCGACGAGCCGTTCACCAACCTGCTGTGCCAGGGCATGGTGCTGGACGCCAACGGCGAGGTCATGAGCAAGTCGAAGGGCAACGTGGTGTCGCCCGAGGACATGATCGATCAGTACGGA
Organism: uncultured Eggerthellaceae bacterium; assembly: GCA_948829205.1. Taxonomy (GTDB): domain Bacteria; phylum Actinomycetota; class Coriobacteriia; order Coriobacteriales; family Eggerthellaceae; genus MGBC163016. The sequence goes on along the minus strand of CAQLOA010000092.1, from coordinate 2,112 downwards.
GCCGACGCCGTGCGTGCGGCCATGCTGTTCATGGGGCCGCCTGACAAGGAAAAGCTTTGGAACGAGGACGGCCTGGCCGGCATGTACAAGTTCCTGAACCGCTTGTGGCGCATCGTGTTCGACCTGGTGGGGAAGGCCGGAGACGATACGCTATTCGACCCCGAAGCCGACGCGTCGAAGGCGCACGAGCTCGCTATGGCCATGAAGCGCGAGCGCCATCGCGTGGTGGGCAAGGTAACCGACGACATCGAGCGCAACAACTTCAACACGGCGCTTGCCGCCATCATGGAGCTGACGAATGCGACGGCGGCGTTTCTGCGCCTGCGGCCGGCCGAGCATCGCACGCAGTGCGAAACAGGCGGCCCGCTGTGCCGCGACGTTGCGGACACGCTGGTGAAGCTGATGGCGCCCATCGCGCCGCACTTCGCCGACGAGCTGTGGCAGACTGCGCTCGACGGCGAAGGTTCGGTCCACACGCAGCCTTGGCCTACGTACGACCCGTCGCTGGCCGTTGCCGACACGGTTGAAATCGCCGTGCAGCTGAACGGCAAGGTGAAGACGCGCATCGAGGTCCCTGCCGACGCTGACAAGGACGCCATGGTCGAGGCGGGCAAGGCCGCCATATCGAACGCGCTCGAAGGCAAGGCCATCGTCAAGGAGGTCGCCGTCCCCGGCAGGTTGGTCAACATCGTTGCGAAGTAGAACGTGACGCCGGGCCCCGCTGCCAGCCCTGCGTGTTCTGGAGATTTTGTGACAGCGTTTCGCGGACTTCACGCGAACGCCACAAAACCTACCCTGTTCGAACACTTCGAAACCCTTCCAAAAATCCTAAGAATGTCCCGCGTAGCAAACGATTACGAGACATTTGGGCAACGGTTCTGTGCTATACTCCCCAGCGCTTATGTTTTCTTATGTTCCAGCAGCAAAAGGCCGCAAGTTTGGCCTTGCATAAGAAAGAAGGGGAAACACCATGAAGCGATTCATCTCGTGCGCAGTCACCTTCTGCCTGGCATTCTCCCTTTTCGGGGTTCCCTCCATCGCGTTCGCGAAGGATGCCTTGGCCTCGGGGGGAAGCGCCCAGTCCGACGCAATCGACGGCTCGTCCAGCTCCAGCCAGTCCAGCTCGTCAAGCGCCGGCACCACTTCCGGACAGCAGGGATCCGCCGTCAATGGCTCCGAACCCGGCGAAGGCGACGGCGTTTCGCAGAACCCGGTCTCCGACAACCTCGTGCCGCAGAGCAACGTCACCGAGACGGTCGACGGCGACGTCACGTTCTTCGGCATCGACGGCGTCGACGCCCAGGCCGACGCCGTGCCGGTCGCCACGAAGGGCTCGCAGCTCTCCGGCGCGCTCGTCACCGTCAAGCTGCGCTCGCAGATCCATCCCACCAGCCCCACCGGCAACCTCACCTCCGACTTCGGCGTCAAGGCCTTCGTCGTCGACAAGCAGACGGGCAACGTGATATCGTCCGCCGAGTTCGTTCCCGCAACCAGCGCGACGGGCGGCGAAGCAAACGACGAGACGCGCATCATCGGCGACTACGTGGCGGCCTTCCCCGACCGCATCCCCGCGGGCACGCACGAGCTCCGCGTCTCCGGCCAGAACTACCTCACCCACGTCGAGAGCAACTTCGCCGTCGACGACGGCAACCGCATCAACGTGAAGCTTGTGGACATGGTCGCCTGCTCCAGCGCCGACACGTCCGTGTCCACCACGGTAGACGCCAACAACAACATCCAAGGCCTGCTGCCCTACGGCGACTTCGACGGCAACGGGCGAATCGACAACAACGACACGTGGATGATGACCCGCGCGCTGTCGCAGCCTCCGACGGCCGCTGACGTCGCGAAGTACGACATCAACGCCGACGGCGTCTTCAACCTGCTCGATACGCAGTACTTCGCCACCACCATCAAGGAAGGCAACGACACGGCCTCCAGCATCGAAGAGCTCATACAAGTCATCCACGGCAAGCCCATCATCACCAAGGACTGCTCGCAGACGAAGGTCTCCACCACCGATGCGCAGATAAAGATCGGCAACTTCGTGGGAGGCGACGGCGGGTCCGAAAGCGGCGACAGCCCCGAAGACTTCACCGCGAACGCCCTCCG
>CAQLOA010000091.1:5571-6176 GCA_948829205.1 uncultured Eggerthellaceae bacterium | reverse complement strand
GCCTTCTTCACCCGGTCCCACCGCTTGTCGCGGTCCATGGCGTAGTAACGCCCGCTTATCGAGGCGATCCGCGCCTTGCTGGAGCCGTCGCCTACGGGGCTCACCCCAAGGTCAACGATGCGTTGCTCAAGCTCCTGCACGTACCCGGTCCCGCTTGCAGGCGGCACGTCGCGGCCGTCCATGAAGCAATGCACGCGCACCTCGGGGACCCCGGCGTTCCTGGCGGCTGCAAGCAACGCATAAAGATGCTCGTTGGAGGAGTGCACCCCGCCGTCGCTGAGAAGCCCCATCATGTGCAGCACGGAACCGTTCCGCTTCACGGAGTCGAAGGCGTGGCGTATGACGGGATTGGATTCGATCGAGCCGTCGGCGCATGCCTTGTTGATACGCGTCAGCTCCTGGTAGACGACGCGGCCCGCACCTATGTTCAGGTGCCCGACTTCCGAGTTGCCCATCTGCCCTTCGGGGAGGCCCACAGCCTCGCCTGAAGCCTCAAGCTTCGTCCAGGGCCTCTCCTTGAACAGCGCGTCCAGCACGGGCGTTCGGGCGAGCGATATGGCGTTTCCTTCGCCCGGGTCCTGCAACCCGAAGCCGTCCATGATTAT
>CAQLOA010000091.1:0-5561 GCA_948829205.1 uncultured Eggerthellaceae bacterium | reverse complement strand
CCCTTGGGGTCGTTCGCCATGCTAGAGCGCCGCCTTCACGATGTCTACGAAGGATGCGGCCTTGAGCGAGGCGCCTCCGATGAGGCCGCCGTCGATGTCCGGCTGTGCCAGAAGCATCTCGGCGTTGCCCTCGTTCATCGAGCCTCCGTACAGCACGCGAATGCCTTCGGCGCACTCGGCGCCGAACAGGTCGGCCAACGTCGCACGGATGGCGGCACAGACCTCCTGCGCCTGGTCGGGCGTCGCGGTGCGGCCGGTCCCGATGGCCCAGATGGGCTCGTAGGCCACGACGGCGTCCTTGGCGTCGATTTCATCGGTCCCGGCAAAGGCGGCCCTCACCTGGGCGTCGACGAAGTCTATATACGTGCCTTCGTCGCGCACCGCAAGGGACTCGCCCACGCATACGATGGGGTGTATGGGCTGCACCTTGTCGGCGAGCAGCGCACGCACCTTGTTGTTCACGTCCTCGTTCGTCTCGTGGAACAGGGTGCGCCGCTCGGAATGCCCCACGATGCAGTAGTCGCACCCGATGTCCTTGAGCATGGGGATGGAAATCTCGCCGGTGAACGCACCGGAGGGTTCCCAGTACACGTTCTGGGCCCCTATCGATATCTTGGTCTTGTCGAACTCGAGTACCGTCTTCGCCGGCTTCAGGTCGACGAAGGGCGGGCATATGGCGACGTCGACCGTGTCGGCCCAGTCGCTTTCGAATATGTTCGATATCTCCTGCGTGAGGACGACCGCCTGCGCGATCGTGTTGTTCATCTTCCAGTTCCCTGCGATAAGCGGCTTGCGCGCCATACCGTCTCCTTTCGTCGAGCCTGTTCGGCTGCCTGGTTATCTCAGCGCTTCCACTCCCGGAAGCTTCTCTCCCTGGACCAGCTCCATCGACGCGCCTCCCCCGGTCGATATGAACGTCATGGCGTCTGCCAGGTCGAACTTGTTCACCGCGGCGACCGAGTCGCCGCCGCCGATGATCGTGTCGGCTGCCTCGTTGGCGGCCACGGCCTCGGCCACGGCCTTCGTGCCAGCCTCGAACGAAGGCATCTCGAACACGCCCATCGGGCCGTTCCAGAACACGCTGGCAGCGTCCGCGATGGCGTCGGAATACAGCTTGGCTGTCTCGGGGCCGATGTCGAGCCCCATCATGTCGTCGGGAATGGCGTCAACGGCCACGACCTCGGTGCGCGCGTCGTTTGCGAAGGCGTCGGCCACCACGACGTCCACCGGAAGGAGCATCCGCACGCCCTTCGCCTCTGCCGCATCGAGCATGTCGCGCGCCGCGTCCACCCAGTCGTCCTCCTTGAGCGAGCTTCCAACGCCATAGCCCTGCGCCAGCAGGAACGTGAAGCACATCCCACCGCCGATGACCAGCACGTCGGCCTTGTCCATCAGCGCGTCGATGACCTTGATCTTGTCGGACACCTTCGACCCGCCAAGGATGGCCACGAACGGCCTCTTCGGGTCGTCGAGCATGCCGGTGAGCATGTCGACCTCGCGCTGCATCAGATAGCCGGCATAAGCGGGAAGAATCTCGGCGACGCCTGCCGTGGAGGCATGGGCCCTGTGCGCCGTGCCGAACGCGTCGTTGACGTAGGCGTCGGCAAGAGAGGCCAGCTGCCTTGCGAATTCGGGATCGTTCTTCTTCTCGCGTTTGTCGAAACGGATGTTCTCAAGCATCATGATGTCGCCGTCGTTCAACGCATCGGCGGCATTCTGGACATCCGGGCCGACTATGTCGCGACTTAATGCTACATCGCGCCCAATCAATTCCTGCAGGCGCTCGGCGATGGGGGCAAGGCTGAAGTCCTCCTCGTACCCTTCGCCTGCAGGGCGACCGCGGTGGCTCGTCAGTATGACACGCGCTCCGTCGTCCACCAGTTTCCTCACCGTAGGAAGCGCCGCTCGTATCCTGGTGTCGTCCGTCACGTTGCCGTCGTCGTCCACAGGCGCGTTGAAGTCGACGCGCACGAGCACCTTCTTGCCCTTCGCGTCCAGCTCGTCGATGGATCTTATGTCAGACATTGAGAACCCTAGCCTTTCTGCAAAAAAGGGCCGAACGCAATGTCCGGCCCATGAATCCGATGCGAGACTCGAGGCCTTCGCCTAGAGCATGATCTTAGCGAGGTCTTTCACCCTGTTGGAGTAGCCCCACTCGTTGTCGTACCAGCTGATGCACTTCACGAAGTTGCCCTCGCCGCCGAGCACCATCGTGAGGCCCGAGTCGAACACGGAAGAGGCCGAGTTGCCGACGATGTCGATGGACACCAGCGGGTCGTCGGTGTATTCCAGGATGCCCTTCATGGGGCCATCGGCCGCCTTCTTCATGGCGGCGTTGATCTCGTCTACCGTGGCGTTGCGCTCGAGCTCGACCGTGAGGTCGACCATCGACCCGTCAGGGGTGGGAACGCGGGTTGCGAAGCCGTCGAGCTTGCCTTTGAGGTCGGGAAGCACCAAGGCGACGGCGCGGGCGGCGCCTGTCGTGGTGGGGATCATGGACATGGCCGCCGCACGGGCGCGGCGGAGGTCCTTGTGGGGAAGGTCGAGGATCTTCTGGTCGTTGGTGTATGCGTGGATGGTGTTCATGAAGCCGCGCTTGATTCCGAACTCGTCGAGGAGGACCTTGGCGAACGGGGCGAGGCAGTTGGTGGTGCAGGAGGCGTTGGAGACGATGTTATCCGTCTCCTTGTTGTAGGTATCGTCGTTGACGCCCATCACGATGGTGGCGTCGACGTTCTTGCCGGGGGCGGAGATGATGACCTTCTTGGCGCCGGCCTCGATGTGGGCCTTGGCCTTCTCGCCGTCCGTGAAAAGACCCGTGGACTCGACCACGATGTCGACCCCGAGCTTGCCCCACGGGAGGTTCTTGGGATCGCGCTCGGAAAGCACCAGCGTCTTCTGGCCGTCGGCCACGAACCCGTCCTCGACCACCTCGACGACGTCGAAGGCGCGCTTGTGCACCGAGTCGTACTTGAGCAGGTGAGCCATGGTGGGGATGTCGCCCAGGTCGTTGACGGCGACCACTTCCAGGTCGGGGTCGTTGAACATCGCACGGTACACGAGGCGACCGATGCGGCCGAAGCCATTGATGCCGACTTTGATTGCCATTGAAGAGCTCCTTCTTCCGGTCGGATAGTTACCGAAAGGTTACCACATATGGGGTGGCGTTTGGGTGCTGCCAAGCGCCTGTAGCCGCCCCGTCACAAAAGAGGTTTGGCTACTTCGCCAACTCTTCAAGACGCCTCAGGCGGTGGTTTACTGCCGACTTTGAAAGGGGCGGGTTCGCCCGGGCGCCGAGCTCCTTGAGGGACACCTCGGGGTTGGACACGCGGAGCCTGATGAAGTCCTGAAGCGCAGGCGGAAGCGACTCGAACTCGTGGGCGTCCAGCACCTTCCGTATGGTGAGCAGCTGGCCGAGCGCGGCCTTCGTGGCCTTCTGCTCGTTTGCCAACTCGGCGTTGATCATGCGGTTTACGTCGTTTCGCACCGACTTGACGACGCGCTCCTGCTCAAGCTCTATCGCGCTCTTGTGCGCCTCCACGAAGGCAAGGAACTCCAGTATCGCGTCTCCGCTCTTCAGGTAGACCATGTAGGAGTTGCGCCGATGCATCACCTTCGCGGATATGCCCTTCTCCGCCATCAGGCGCACGAGTCCGTCGGCAAGCTCCTCGCTTTCCACGGTTATTTCGAAGTGGAAGTCGCTCTTGGGGCTGGATATGAACCCCGATCCCAGGAAGGCCCCGCGCAGGTAGGCCGCGCCACAGCACTGCTTCTTCACGAGCTCGGGCTCGATGCCCATGTTCAGCCCGCCTTCGGGAAGGATGACGCCCATGTCGACCAGGGCGCCCTCGAGCCGCTGCTGGGCGGGGACCTCGACAAGGTAGTTGGGCGTCTTGTGCAGCACCGAGCGCCTGACGACGAGCTCGGTCTTCAGCTGGTAGATCCCGTGAAGGAGGCGGATGATCAGCCGCCCGACCGAGGCGGAGTCGGTGGCTATCTCGACCCTGTACTTGCCCGGCCCGCTGACGAACAGGGTGCCCTCTATCCTGACCAGCGCGGCAAGAGTTGCCTTCTCGCAATGCTTGCAGGTGGGCTCGACGCGGGCGAGCTCGTCTTTTACGTCGGAAGTGAAAGACATCTCCCCTACGCCTTCCTGGCCCGCGCCAGCTTCATCACCTGGAGAACCGCTTCGCGCAGCGCCGCCGGGGAATGCCATGTGGGGTGCGAAGGATCGGCGAGGTCGCGGGCTATGACGACGGTGCCCATGGACTGGATCTCCTGCATGTCCTGGTAGTCGATGCGCACCGGACGCACCTTCCCCGAAAGTTGGACGTCCTCCATGTCGGAGGTCGAGGCGTTGGCTCCATCGTCTCCGGAGGCGGCGATGAAGCTGCCCATGCCCGGACTTTCGGCCCGAAGAGGCACCGGCGTGTGCACCAACATGAAGTCGACGAGCCCCTCCATGCCATGGTCCGCGAGGGCCTGGTAGTGCTCCTTCGCGGAAAGCCCCCAGGTCTCGCCCTGCGCGTCGGCGAGCGAGCAGACGAACAGCACGGCTGCGTGGGACTGCCTTATCGCCTCGAGTATGCCGGGGACGAGGATGTTCGGGATTATGGACGTGAAGAGCGACCCCGGGCCTAGGATTATCAGGTCGGCATCCAGTATGGCGCGTATCGCGGCCTTGTTCGCGGATATGTGCGGCAGCCCGTCCTCGCTTTCGAGCGCGACCTTCTGCAGCGCGGTGGCCGAATGGCAGGCGACTGCTTGGCCGTCGAGCACCTTGCCGTCCTTGGTCTTCGCGCGGAGCGTGACGTGGTCGAGCGTGGACGGATAGACATGCCCCTGCGCCTTGACGAGGCCCTCGCATATCTCGATCGCCCGGGTGAACGAGCCACTCGCGTCCTCGAGCGCGGCAAGCATCAGGTTGCCAAGCGCATGCCCGTCGGCTATTTCCAGCCGGTACTTGAACGCCTTCACCAGCGGGTCGTAGGGGTCGTCGGCGAATGCCGCTATGCACTTGCGGACGTCGCCGGGAGGAGTGACGTTGGCCGCCTCGCGGAGGATCCCGGTCGACCCGCCGTCGTCGGCCATCGCGACCACCGCCGACGTCTCCACGCCGAGCGAAAGCAGCGAACGGATGGACACAGGCGCGCCGGTTCCTCCCCCTATCACGACCGCAGACGCGCCGTCGTCTACGACGCCTCCGAGGGACGCCTCGAGCACGGCGTCCTCCAACGCCTTGAATGCGGAGGTCATCGAAGGGTCGAGCCTGAAGGGGGCGTTCGCGGCCATGGATGCGTTCCTGGGTCGGGATGCGTGCCGCTACTCGGCGTGCACGTCGGGGGACTCGTCGTCCAACGTGGGCTTCTTGCGGGTGGCAAGGCTCAGGTCGCGGTGGGCGACCGACACCCTGTACCCCTTGGACTTCAGGTAGTCGCCGGTGGACTCGGCCAGCGCGACGCTGCGGTGCTGCCCTCCGGTGCACCCGACGCCGATAGCGAGCTGCTGCTTGCCCTCGGCCACGTACCCCGGCATCACCACGTCGAGGAGCGCGTGCCACC
>CAQLOA010000090.1 GCA_948829205.1 uncultured Eggerthellaceae bacterium | reverse complement strand
GGTGGACGTGGAATCGGCCTATGGCAGCGTCCGCCTGATGGCGCACCTGGACGATGCACAACCGGCGGGCACGCTGCGCATCCCCCACGGATGGTGGAAGCCCGAGCTCGCACCCGGGCTCGACGCCGACCTTTCCGCCGCAGGGCTGCACAACGACGGGCTGCTGTTCCCCGACGCGGAATGGAACCTCGACGGCCCGCAAGGAGTGCCGGGGCTTAGGGGCCCCATCCACGCGAGGATAGTTCCCTAGAGCGTCGCGAGCCAGCCCTGCAGGTCGTCGGCGTCATCCAGGCCAGGACGATGCCGCGCCAGGGGCAGGATATCGCCCCACCGACACTTCGGCATCCAGCATAACGACGACAAAAGGCGGCCCGCAAAAGCGAACCGCCCTTTCCAGTTTCTCAGACCAGCCGCCTCTAGCGGTTCTCGGCCTCGATGCGCTGGTAGGTCTTGGTGTCGGAGTAAATCTGGTCCTTCAGCGGGTTGAGCTTCAGCTTGCGAATGCGGTAGAACTGGTAGGCGGCCAACGCCACGTTCGACGCCAGGGCCAGCAGGCTGACCACGAAGAACGCCGTGGGGTTGTGCGTGGTGGGGATGGGTGCCAGCACGTCGGCGAACTGCGGAATGGTCATGACGAACATGATCCACAGGGCCAACGTCTGCGCCCGGTGCTGCAGCCACGCTCCCCGCTTTATGAAGAACGTCGGGATCGTGCACGCCAGCAACAGCGCCAGGCCACAGTAGGCGGAATGGTCGGAGATGCAGTTGTAGGTATAGGCGAAGTTCCAGAGGTCGTACGCGATGACCCACGCCCAGATCATGTCGGGCCAGATCATGTCCTTCGACGGGTCCTTCGAGATGAAGATGCCGAACCATCCGCAGATGGTGATGATGTTGAGTATGCCCGCGATGCCGTTCATGATGTTCCACGGGCCCGATATGGTCCACAGGTTCTCGACCACGCCACCCTCCCACAGGGCGAAACCGAACACCTGGAAGTCGCGGATGACGGCCTCGGCGATGTTGATGGCCAAGATAAGCGGCGGGAAGCACAGCGCCCATTTCTTCTCGTAGAGGTAGTGCGTCTTGCCGTCCTTGCCACGCCACTTCACGAAGCGCAAGGCGATGAACCCTAGGCATCCCGCCAGCGCCGAGTACGTCTTGACCCAGTTGAACCACGTGCCGGTGCCGTACTCGTTGCCTGGAGCGGCGGTGGTGGGCCAGACGAAGATGGTCAACGCGATGGGCACGACCGCGAACAGGGCGAGCCCGCACCACAGCTTGACGCGCCCGAGCTCGTTGAACGCCATCAGCGCGAACAGCACGAACAGCCATATGACCCAATAGATCGGGTCCTCTGCCTGGTAGAGGATTCCCACGATGTCTCCCTTCGTCGGCAACCGAATCGGCGGAAGCCGGGCCGAGGCCGGAATGATCGGCGCCCCGGGCGGCCACGTTAGCGCGAGTCTAGCAAAAGCTGCTAACATAAGATTTCACATATGCGCATGTTATGTTAAAGACATTCCGCAGCGTCAGGGAGGTCCCATGCCATCTGAACGCGCCCGAGACTACGGCAAGCTGACGCCCCAACAGGCAGCTTCCTGCGTGCGCAAGAAAAGACGCGACCTGAAGGAGTCGCGCAGGCTCCAGGGCACCCCGGGAGCCATCGTCGCCGCGACCCGCAAGCTCTTCGAGTCCGCAGGCGTGAAGAACACCTCGGTAACGTCCATCGCCCGCGAGGCGAACGTGACGCGCGAGCTGGTCTACTACCACTTCGGCAACAGGAACGGCGTCATCGAGGCGGTCATCGACGACTACGTGGAAGACCTCGTGGAAAGCGTGATCGTCTGGAACGAGGAGCGCGTTTTCGGCGACACGCCTGGGTCGCTGAAGAAATGCATCCGCACCTTCCGCTACACGCTGTACGACAAGGCCGGCAACGCAAGGCCGATGATCCACGTGCTGGAAGAGCTTGGAGTGCGCGACGCTTTCGACGTGCGCGCCACGCGCGAGGCCGCGGACTGCCTTTCCGACCACATCGCGAAGCAGTACGCGGAATACCACGACATCGAGATCGAGCTTGTGCACGAGATGTTCTGCGTCGTGATATTCGGACTGGTGGGGCTGGTGAAGGTCAAGCCCGACATCAGCGACAACGCGCTTATGAAGGTTGTCGAGCAGACGCTTCGCCTGGACATGGTGCCGCTTCCGCCCGGGTAAGGTGTGTCAGTGCGTGACAGTGGGGTCGGATGTAATGGATGCATCTCTTCTCCGATGAGAGTCAGAATCATCGCATCCAGGCCTCAGTCCTCCGCGGGACCATCCAGGGCGCGCAGCGGTTGGCAGAACGAGAAAGCCGCCATGAGCGCGCACAGGACTACCCCTATCAACACGAACCAGCGGTTGAGGCCCAGGGCATCGGCCGCCGGACCCGCGATGAAGAGCCCCACCGGATAGGCCAGTGCGGTCAAAGCCCCGAACAGCCCCGTCACGCGGCCGAACTTGGCGGGGTCCACACGCTTCTGCATAAGCGGGATGATGGGCGCGTTGAACGCCGCCGTCCCCGCAAGGGCCAGCCCCATGGCAACGACAAACACCGGGAACCCGTCGCGCGGCAGCAGACCGCAGACGATGCAACAGGCGCCTATGGCGATGCCGGCGCCCACTAGGACGCCCACGAGGCGCTTGCCGCCGCCCCACACCATCATGGCGACCGAGCCCACCAGCAGTCCGATGCCGCCAGCGGCCTCCACAAGCGACGCAGCCAATCCATCGCCGCCGAACCAGTTATAGGTCATAAGGGGGCTCAGGGTGCCTAGCGGCAGGAACAGCAACATGGCCGCCATAGCCAGGGCCAGAAGCGCACGCACCCCCGGATTGGACGTGATGGCGGCCAGACCCTCGCGCAATTCCGTTCCCACCCCATCATGAGAGACGCTGGCGCTACGCGCATAGGGAAGCCGTGCCGCAGCCAGACAGAGGCACGCCACCGCTGCGCAAGCTGCGTCCATGAGCAGCACGGCCGCAAAGCCCCAGGCCGTGTATAGCAGGATGCCCAGTACCGGTCCGCCGATGGCTGACAAGCTGGAAAGGGCCTGGTCCAGCGTGTTGATGCGCACCATATCGCGCTCGGGCACGAGCTCGGGCATGAGCGCCATGAGCGCCGGGCCGTGGATGGCCTGGGCGGCCGAGCGCACGGCTAGGAGTCCCAGCAGCAGCCAGAGCGGCAGTGCCTCCAACAGAGCCAACACGGCCATGGCCAGCGAGAAAGCCCCTGCCGAGCCGTCAGCGACGATCATCAGCCGCCGCTTGTCGAACCGATCCGCGGCCACGCCGCCGAAGGGCGAAAGCAGCGCCGTGGGCAGAAGCGCCGCGACGCCCACGGCCGATAGCGCAAGCGCCGAGTCCTCCGTCGTGGTGACATACCAGATGACCGCGAAGGTGGCAGCGCACGTGGCAAGCACCGACAATGCCTGACCCGTCCATATGATCGCGATGGCGCGCCTCCAATGGATGGGAAGCAGCCTTCCATTCGCATTCCTCTCGTTACCGAATACGAGCATAGCCATCATCTCCTTCGCTGCAGCCGCTGATTCGCAGCCATGGTAAACTGCGTGGTAACCACGCAGTCAAGGAGTTTTCATGCGCAGCCAGGAAACCAGCTTCGAGATACCCGAATCCCGCTATCTGCACAGCGGCCAATTCGCTGCGCTCTGCCGCACCACGAAGGAGACTCTGCGCCATTACCGCGATATCGGCCTGATAGAACCTGTATTCATGGCCAACAACGGTTATGCATGCTATTCGCCGTTGCAACTGGGTGATTTCATGCTGGTGACGGCCTTGCAACGGGCCGGCAGCTCCCTAGCGGATATCGGCCGTTACCTTGAAGATCCCCAGGAAGCTGAGCTTGAGGCCATCATTGAGAAATCGGTGGAGCGTCTCGAAACCGAGCGTCGGGCACTGGATGCGCAACGGCGCTTCCTGCAGAAGACCATTGAGCGTAGCCGGGCGTTGGCTCAGTGGAGAGAAGTGGAAGAGGGATGGCGCCTCGTAGATTTGGAAGAGGAGCGGTTCTTCGAAACCGACCTCTCGGGTCTTTTCGCCGCGGGGGAGCCGGATGCCGATGGTCGGCCGAAGGTTGAGGAACTGGTAGACGACGAGTTGTTTCTCATGGATCAAGGCCTTGCAAACCAGATGCAGGGGAGTTACCGCGTGGGCTTGCAAGCACTGCTGGATGGGCATCCCGAAAACGATTTCTATCTGTGCATCGCTGCGGCACCAGCAGGACGCAAGCGCACGCGGCATACCCGGCCTGCAGGGCGCTATTTCCAGCGGTTGCGTTGCGCCAGTATAGATGAGATGCTGGCTTCGGGTGAGCCGTACTTCCAGGCATACTTCCAATTGCTGGAGGAGGTGCGCGAGCGCGGGTTCGAGCCCATCGGCGATGTCTACGAGCAGGAGCTTTCCCTATACACCGGCGACATTGCGGCCGAGGCGTACACCGAGCTGAGCGTGCAGGTTGACGGCGGATGATTCAAAGGCTCCTGTACTATGCCACGCAGTAAGGAAGCTCCCCGGTCTTATTCTTGGCGGTCGACGTAGTCCCTTAGCGCCTGCATGCGCGAGTCCAGGTCCGCCGCGCTTTCCGCCAGGTCGACAAGCTCGGCGCCAAGGGCGCGCGCGTCGTCCTCGGACAGGTTCTTCTTGTAGCGCAGCTGGTGTTCAAGCGACGCCCAGAAGTTCATTGATATGGTGCGAAGCTGCACCTCCACCTTCATGGGGCGCTTCTCGGACTCCAGGAAGATGGGCGTCTCGACGATCAGATGCAGGCTGCGGTACCCGCTGGGCTTGGGGTTAGCCACGTAGTCGCGTCGCTCGACGAGCTCCACGTCGTCTTGGGCCAGCAGCGCGTCCGCCAGCGTGTACAAGTCGTCGGGAAACGTGCACACCACGCGCACGCCCGCCACGTCGTATATATTCTCCTCTACCGACCCCACCGACATGGGGAAGCCCTTCCGAACCAGCTTCTTCGCTAGGCTCTCTGGGCTCTTAAGGCGCGTCTTTATCGACTCGATGGGGTTGCGGTCGTGCTGCAGCCTGTACTCCGAGTCCAGCACGCGGAACTTCGTCTCGACCTCCATCATGGCGCACTCGTAGTAGGTCATGAGACGCCGGTAGGGCGCAAGGTTGCGCTGCATCATGTCATGGAACTCCTCGTTGCCCGCAAGATGCTCCACCACGCGGTTCGCAACTTCCTTCTCGCGGCGTGCCGCCCTCGACTTCGCCCTCATCCGCTCCCCTTCCGAAACGCCTGCGCAACGTGATTTGTTGGATAATAAATGTACACGAGAATGCATGCGATGGCATCAGACACGACGGGAGCTAGGCGCCGGCGACGGCACGTTCTCATGGCAGGAAGACCCGACGAAGTAGGGTCTTCCACGCCGCAAGGCATGGGGGCGTGTTCAATGACTGAACAAAAATGTTCAGTCATTGAACATTTTTCATTTTCCTGCTATTCTCCTGGGAAAACAGGGGAAGGAGCCGCAATGCTTCCTGCATTCAGGCGCAGCATCGTAAACACGCTCGAATCCCGCATGCGCGAGCCACGCAAGTTCATCCAGGTGGTCGTCGGCCCACGCCAGACCGGGAAGACCACGGCCGTCAGGCAAGCGCTTGAAGCGCTCGACGTGCCCAGCTCCCTCGCAAGGGCGTCACAGGACATCCCCGCCTCGCGCGACTGGCTGCGAAGGCAGTGGGATGAGGCGCGTCAGGCCGCAGGGCGCGACCCGTACATCCTGGCTATCGACGAGATACAGCTCGTATCCCAGTGGTCTTCCGTGGTAAAGGAGCTCTGGGACGAGGACTCGGACAACGGCATCGACCTCCGCGTCATCCTCACGGGGTCGTCGTCACTGCTGCTGCAGCACGGCCTGCGTGAAGCCCTCACCGGAAGGTTCGAGGTGATCCCCTGCCAACAATGGGAGCTTTCCGAATGCAAGGAGGCGTTCGGCTTCACGCTGGACGACTACCTCTTCTTCGGAGGCTATCCTGGCGCCGCAGAGTTGAAGGACGACCCCGGCAGGTGGCTGTCGTACATGCAGAACTCCATCATAGCCCCCAGCGTCTTCCGGGACGTGATCTCGCTCGACCGCATAACGAAACCGGCCCTAATGGACGCCCTCTTCTCGCTGGGTTGCGCCTACTCCGGGC
>CAQLOA010000089.1 GCA_948829205.1 uncultured Eggerthellaceae bacterium | reverse complement strand
AATGCCAGATTGTGGCTCTGGAGGTCGTGGGTTCAAGTCCCATCAGCCACCCCAGCATTTTTATTTCGTCGTTTTGCCGAACGACGAAACTCGAGACGCTGCGCGGCATTCCAGGCTTTAGCTTCTAGAGGCGATCAGCCTTCGTACGCAGCCAGTGCGTCCTGCACGTTCGCGTTCAGCTCGTCCCACTTCGCCAGCATCCGCTCGAGTTCTGCCCCCTCGGCAGGAGTGGGCTGGTAGTTGTTCCGCGACTGCGAGGACGAGATCGAGCAGGGCACCACCTTGATGTCGTCGTCAAGGCGCACCTCGCCGCCTTCCAGCGTGAACGTCTTCTGCACCACCACGCTATCCTTGTCAGCCGGATTCGAATGGCCTCCGTAACAGAAGTTGCCCATCGAGTAGAAGATGTACCGTCCGTTGTACTTCTCGTATCCCTGCAGCACGTGCGGGTGCGACCCGACAACCATGTCGGCTCCGGCGTCCACCGCCATGTGTCCCATGTATATCTGGTTGTCGTCGGGCGCGTACTCGCGCTCGTTTCCCCAGTGGAAGAACACGACCACGAGCTCGGCCCCCTCTTCGCGCGCCGCTGCGATGTACTGCTTCACGTCGGGCTCCCTCTCGCGGTGGTCGTCCAGCTCGTAGACCGCCACCACGGCCACCTTCACCCCGTTGGCGGTCGCGTAGGCTATCTTGTCCTCGCTGGCAACGGTTATGCCTTGCGCCTCCAGGGCGGCTATGGTGTCGTCGTGGCTCTGAGGCCCGTAGTCCGCGTCGTGGTTGTTGGCGAAGGCGGCCACCTGCACGTCGCCTGCCGGAAGGATGGACGCGTATTCGGCCGGCCCCTTGAAGGCGAACTTCTTGTTGAGGCGCGACGTCGAATCGGTCAGGGTACCCTCCATGTTCACCACGGTTATGTCGTCTTCGCGGAACAGCGGCGCAACGTTGGCCAGGAAGCATGACGGGTCGCCCACCGAGTCGTACGTCGCGTTGAAGTTCCTGGTCCGGTCGAAGTTCTCGTCGGTGCCAAGGGTGCAATCGCCCGCGAACGAGAGCGTCACCGTGCGCGCCGCCTCGGGTTCTGCGACGCCCGAGTCGAAGCCTGTCCCGCCGAAGGCTTCGGCACGCTTGTCCACGCCCTCGGCGCCCGCGCCGCCGAATGCGCCCGACAACGCCAATGCCACCGCCGCTGCGACCGCTATGGCCGCAACGCCCAAGGCCGCCTTGGGAAGCGGCGACGGCTTCGCCGCCGCTTGTCGGTACACTGGCCTGCCTGCGTCGTTTCGCATGGTCGCCTCCTGCCCCTTAGCCTTCCAGGAACGGCCTTATGGCAGCGCCGTCGTCGTATCCTTTGCGGTACAGGCGCATGAGGGCGTCCTTGTCGCGCACGAGCGTGTCGACCCCGCAGGTGTCGTCGGGGGCCACGAGCAGCGCCAGGCCGTCCTTCTCCAGCTCGCGGGCCAGTTCCACCCCGAAGTTGTACCTGTCGGCCCGGCCTTCCAGGCGCCTGGCGGCCTTGGGGTACCTGTGGCGTATGAGCCTGGCGAAAAGCAGGTCCTTGCCTGCGGTGCGCACGACGTCCGCAGGCTTCGTGAGGATGAGCACCACCTTGGTGCATCCCATCTCGAAGGCCTTCTCCAAAGGCACCGTGTCGCCCAGAGCGCCGTCGAAGTACGCCTTGCCGTCAATCTCGTAGGGCTTGCAAACGAACGGGATGGACGACGACGCCCCCAGTATCCCGTAGTGGTTGCGCGCCATGTTCGACCTGTCGAAGTACACGGTCTCGCCGGTGTCGGCCTCGCAGGCAACGATCCGCCAGTCGGTGGGCGTGGACTCAAGCGCGTCGTAGTCCAGCGGGAACTCGCCGCCCTCGTTGGACAGCTCGCCGTACACGTAGTCCATGTCGATGTAGGACCCGCTTTCCAGGAAGTTGCGCAGGCCCATGTACTCGGAACGGAACGAGTAGTTCGCGTAGAACTCGATGTTTCGCCCGCGCTGGCGCGCCAGGTACGAGCAGATGTTGGCGCTGCCCGCGGATATGCCGATGGCGACGTCGAAGGACACGCCGTCGTCCAGGCACCTGTCGAACACGCCCGTGGCGTAGATGCCGCGCATACCGCCGCCCACGTCTATGACTCCGCTCCTGCAGGTCTCCGGCTCCATTGCATCTCCATTCTTCGCACGGTGACGAACGGTGGTTCTTCCCTTGCGGTGAAAATGATATAAAATAAGCCGTGCTCGTTCGAGCGTTTTTCCGTGGGCCTGTAGCTCAACGGTGGAGCAGGCGACTCATAATCGCTTGGCTGTCGGTTCGAATCCGGCCGGGCCCACCACTCTTCTTCGTTCCGTCCTACATCCTGTCGGGGGCGGAAACCCCCATGAGGGATAGCGCCAGCGCGATGGAGATGCGCGTGGCGTCGCAGAGCGCCAGGCGCGCGGCCTGCACCTCGGCATCGTCGGTGATGACGCGGCAGTTGGTGTAGAACGCGTGGAACAGGCTGGCCAGCTCCTGCGAATAGTGCGTAAGGCGGAACGGTGCGCGGTCGCGGGCGGCCAGCGCCACCAGCTCGCCGAAGTCTGCGATCTTGCGGATCAGCGCAAGCTCGTTCTCGTCCGTGAGCGGCGACAGGTCCACGTCGGCGGGGATGGCCGCACGGGCCACGTCCTCCATGGTGCACTCCCCTGCCTCGGCTGCCGCCGCGACGTCGTCGGGCGCGGCCTTGCGCAGGATCGAGCAGATGCGCGCATGCGCGTACTGCACGTAGTAGACGGGGTTCGAGCTGTCGCTCTTCTTGGCCTCCTCGATGTCGAAGTCGATGGGCTGGTCGGACGAGCGGGACAGCATGATGAAGCGGGTGGCGTCGACGCCCACCTCGTCGATGAGCTCCTCGAACGTGACCATCTCGCCGGTGCGCTTGCTCATGCGCACGGGCTCGCCGTTGCGGAGCAGGTTCACCAGCTGGCCCAGCACCACTTCCAGCTTGCCGGGGTAGCCCCAGGCCTCAAGCATCGCCTCGCAGCGCTTGATGTATCCGTGATGGTCGGCGCCCCAAAGGTCGATCAGGTGGTCGAACCCGCGCATTATCTTGTCGTAGTGGTAGGCCACGTCGCTGGTGAAGTAGGTGAACTCGCCGTTCTCCTTGATGAGCACGCGGTCCTTCTCGTCGCCGAAGGCGGTGGACCGGAACCACGTGGCGCCGTCCTTCTCGTAGACGTAGCCCTTGTCGCGCATGGCGGCCAGCGCCTTGTCCACGGCACTGGAGTCTCCGTCGGCCACCTCGTAGAGGGTTCGCTCGGAGAACCACCTGTCGAACGTTGTGCGGTACCTGGCCAGCAGCGCCTTCTGTTCCTCGAGCATCTGCAGGTAGGCGATCTCGCGGAACGCCTCCATGCGCTCGCGTTCGCCCATTTCCTCGTACTTGCGGCCTTCGCGGTCGATTATCTGCTGCGCGATGTCGGTCACGTAGGCGCCGCCGTAGCACTGCTCGGGCATTTCGACGTCATGGCCCAGAAGCTGCATGTAGCGCACGGCCACGGAGTTGCCGAAGACGTTCATCTGGTTGCCGTGGTCGTTGCAGTAGAACTCCTCGTAGACGTCGTAGCCCGCGTGGCGCATGACGCGCGCCATGGCGTCGCCAAGCGTGGCCCAGCGGCCGTGGCCCACGTGCAAGGGGCCGGTGGGGTTGGCCGACACGTATTCCAGGTTGACGTAGCGCTCGCCTTGGGCGACCTGGCCCTTGCCGTAGTCGAAGCCCTGCTCGCGCACCTGGCGCACGACGCCCTGCAGCACCGCGTCGGCCAGGCGGAAGTTGACGAACCCGGGGCCCGCAATGTCGACCTCGGCAATCATGGCGTTGGCGGGGATGTGGTCGACGATGGCCTGGGCCACCTCGCGCGGAGGCATCTTGGCCGGCTTGGCGCAGCGCATGGCCACCGTGGACGCCCAGTCGCCGTTGGCCTCGTCGCGCGGGCGCTCGAGCGCAGGCGCAGGCGCCTGCTCGAGGGGCAGCGACCCGTCCTCGATGGCCGCATTCAGGGCCTCTTCGACAAGCTTTTCAAGGGACTCGCGGATATCCATTCGACGCCTTTCTCGGTGGAAACAAAGCTGAATTCTATCATGCGTCCTGCGCGAAATGCAGGACGCCGGGCCTTCTCCACGAAAGCCCGGCGCAAGGGTTGGTCGATGTTGCGGACGCGGCGGCCAGACGACGGCTAGGCGGCTCCCGGAAGGGCCATCATCGCCACCGTGAGGATGACCATGTTCACCACCGCGAGTATCACGAACAGCTTCAGGAAGAACTTGATCCAGGTGCTGTACTGCAGCTTCGCCAGGGCCAGGCCGCCTACCAGGGCGCCCGAGGTGGGCGTTATCAGGTTTATGACGCCTGACGCGGCCACGAACAGCATGATGGTGGTCTCCACCGAGAACCCGAGCTGGTCGGCCAGCGGGGCCATGATGGGCATGGACACGGTCGCGAGGCCCGAGGAGGACGGGATGAGCACCGACAGGCCCATGAATATGACCATGCCCAGCGGCGCGAACACGAAGGCCGCAACGCCCTGCAGGGCGCCCGCCGCCTGCTCGAGGAGCCAGACGTCGAGCCCGGTCTCGCCCATGAGCACGGTCACGGAGCGCGCGACCGCGATGATCAGCACGACCGAGATCATGTCTGCGGCGCCGTTTAGGAACGCCTTGACGAACTTGGCCTCGCCGAGCCACGCCACGAATCCGATGATGATGGTCATCAGCAAGAACCACGTGGACGCCTCGTTGAAGTACCACTCGCCCAGCGGCAGGCCGGTCAGGAACGCCGACCACCCGAAGATGTCGATCCCGAACTCGCCCCAGGGGATGAAGCCCAAGATCATGACCACGAACGTGAAGCCGAACACCACGAGTGTCCACTTCTGCTTGTTCGTGAGCGCCTCGCCGTGTTCGTACATTTCGCCGGGGACGTGAGTTGCCGCGCCGCCGGGGCCGACGGCGACGCCCCTTGCTGCGGCTTCTTCCGTGGACATCATCGTGCCATTGGGCTTCATGCCGTGGCGCGGATGCGCCCCGAAGTCGCTTTCCATGAGGCCCCACTCGGTGTCGGTCATGTACGACTTCTCGGGGTCGAAGCGCACCTTCCTCGCGTAGTTCCTGACGTAGAGGATGCCTATCGTCAGGCTGACCAGCCAGATGACGGCTCCCAGGCCTATGACCATGCCCTGGTTCACCTCGATGCCCGACGACGAGATGGCGTCGATCGCGGTTCCGACGGCGAAGGGGTTCACCGTCGAGCCGATGACGCCGCAGCCTGCGCCGACCAGCACCACGGCCACGCCGGTCAGGCTGTCGTAGCCGGCCGCCACCCTGGCGGCCGCCACCAGCAGGCAGAACGGCACGGTTTCCTCCCACATGCCGTAGGTCGTGCCACCTATTGAGAAGATGACCATGAGGATGGGGAAAAGCCACGCCTCCTTGCCGCGCAGCCTCTTCATGAGCGCCCCGATGCCGGCGTCGAGCGCGCCGGTCTCGGCGACCACGCCCAGGAAGCCGCCCAGCACCAGCACGAACAGGCAGACGGGAAGGGCGTCGGCGAAGCCCAGGATGGGAGCGGTCGTGATATCGGCGATGGTCGCGCCCTCGACGCCTATCACCCCGCATGCGGCCATTATCATGGTGATGACGGCCAACGCCACCAGGATGATCAGGAGTATCGAGAACGCCGACAGCGCCTCGCGCTTCTCCTTCTTGCCTTTCTTCTTTCCCATTCCTACCACCTGCCTATTCGCGTGTCTTCCCTGCCTTCCCCCTCGTGGTTCCTCTGTCCCCTGGTTGGTGCTTGTTCGGGCCTACGCCCGCGATGCTGTGGTCGGCGCCATTGCGCATAGGCCCAATGGCGCCTTTGGGGCTACGCCCAAGTGATCACCGTGCCCGTCTCGCCCCGCAGCCCCTCGGCCGCCTTCTCGAGCGACGTGATCAGGGCCTTGCCGTTCGGGTACTGGTTCAGGTACTCGATGCATGCGAGGACCTTCGGAAGCATCGAGCCCGGCGCGAACTGGCCCTGCTCGATGAACGCCCGTGCCTCGGACACGGTCATGTGGTTGATGTTCTGCTGGTCGGGCTTGCCGAAGTTGATCGCCACCTTCTCGACGGCAGTCAAGATGACCAGCATGTCCGCCTTGAAGTCGGCGGCCAGCTTGGCGCTGGTGCGGTCCTTGTCGATGACGGCGGGAACGCCGTGGTAGGAGTCGTCGTACTCGAACACGGG
>CAQLOA010000088.1 GCA_948829205.1 uncultured Eggerthellaceae bacterium | reverse complement strand
GGGCGATACTCGCCGACAGGCGCATGCTGATCCTCGACGAGGCGACGTCGTCCGTGGACACGATGACCGAGATGAGGATCCAGACGGCGATGGACAACCTGATGAGGGGCCGGACGTCGTTCGTCATCGCGCACCGGCTCTCCACCATACGCGACGCAGACCTGATCCTTGTGGTTGACGGGGGAGACGTCGTGGAGCAGGGGACCCACGAGCAGCTCCTTGAGCTTGGCGGGTTCTATGCCGAACTGTATAATTCTCAGTTCAAAGAAAGGTGAACGTGAGCAAGATTGCGCGAAAAACGAGGTACTTCGGCGCCGACGCATGCAGCGCTGCGGCGTATTCCGAGGTTTGTCCAAGGGGAAGGCTTCTGCCGGACGGCGTAGAGCGCCTTACCGAGGAGGCCATATGCGCCGAGCGCCTCATGCCCTCCGACGGCTCGCTGCTTGGGGAGGCCTCGGACGGGAAGGTGACGGTTGCGGCCTTCGACTTCGACGGCACGTGCATAAGCGGGTCTTCCCCCAAGAAGCTCGTCACCAGCCTCAGCAGGATGAAGCTCCTGTCCCTCTACAAGATCGTCCGCGTCGGGTTGTGGGGGCTTGCGTACAAGCTGAACCTCCCGAAGGACCCTAACGGGGTGAGGCAGCGCGTGTTCTCCGCCTTCGCCGGATGCCCTGCGGTCAACGTCAACGGCTTCCTGTGTCGCTTCTACCACGAGCGCATCGCCGGGCTCTACCGCCCCGACGCCGATGCGGCCATGACGGCGCACTTGGAGGCGGGGCACTGCGTGGTGCTCATCTCGGCCAGCTTCGAGCCCATAATCGCGTCGGCGATGGTCGAGCATCCCATACCGATCGCCATGGCCACCCGCATGCGCATCGATTCCGACGGCTGCTACACTGGCCACATCGAGGGCCTTCCAACCGAAGGCCCTGGCAAGATAATCGTCCTGCGCAAGTTCCTCGACGAATACTACGGCGAAGGGAACTGGGAGCTCGGGTGGGCCTATGGCGACCATTACTCCGATCTCGACCTCCTGCAGGCGGCGAAGCATCCCTGCGCCGTCACCCCTGACGCCAAGCTCCTTCGGCATGCAAAGGACCACGGCTGGGACGTGCTCGACTGGAGCTAGCCGTTGGCGTGTCAGGGGACGTTCGCTTTCGACACACCCAAAATATGGCGCGTCGAAAGCGAGCGTCCCCTGACATGCCTGTATTCAAGTGTTGCAGCAGCGCGTTTTACGAAACAATGACGCGAGCGTTGTGGTTCAGGTGCGCTTTTTGTATACAGAACAATTGTTCGCAACAAAGGGTTGCGGTCTATTGTAGAATAGAGGCATCGCAACACCGTCGGACGCGAGCTCAGGGAAGGGGGATCCATGCCTGACAGGCCGGAAAAGAATCCAGGAAGGAACGACGAGCAGAACGAGCCGTCGCACGATTACCTGAAGAGGGCCCAGGAGGCCAACGACTCGGGCGACTTCCTGCTAAGCATGTACCTTTACCTGGCCGCCTTCCAGAAGTCGAACGGCTTGGGGAACGAGCCTACCGACGCGGCCATATTCGGGCTGAAGCAGGCGTGGGCCATCGCCTGCGCCAACAAGGAGCGCCAGCTTGCCGAGTACATCTTCGAGCTGATGGAGCCTTACCTGAACGCGGCCGAGATAGAGATGTGCGCCGACCAGCTGCAGAACCTCACGCTGGACAAGCTCGAGGAGTTCGGGCTCACGCGCGAAGACCTCGAGGACATGGCCCAGATGATAACCGACGACATAATGGGAGACGTGGGCCCCATGGTCAGGCTCGACGGCATCGGCATAAGGAAGATGCCGCTCGAGACGGCGTCCGGGTCCGACGGTCCTCGACCGCAGGGCGACGCCTCCGCAGGGCTTGCGAAGCCCGATGCATCCTCTGGCGACTCGTCCGAGCTTGCAGCGATCGAAGGCGAGGTCCAAGAGGCCTTCGCAGACGACGGCGACGCCTTGGACTACGACCGCATCGTCGGATACGAGTCCACTGTCGAAATGATGCGCGACTTCGGCATCGGCATGAAGGACGACCCCAGGTTCCAGCAGCTCGTCGGCATGCTCAACGCCAGACACGGGCTCGACAAGCGTCCCGCGCCCGACTCCATGCTGTTCAGGGCGCATGCCCGCGAGGACGCGAACAGGTTCATGATGGCCACGCTCGGCGAGCTCGACCTTCCTTCGGTGCACATGCGCATGGAGGAGAACTTCCAGGGCATGCCGGTCCTGTGCATCAGCGCAAGGTCCATCGACATCCCGTCCCCAAGCTCGCTGTCAAGCGTGTTCTCGAAGGGGGGAGTGCTGGTTCTTGAAGACCTGGACCTCTGGGAATCCCCGTCCATGGACGCACCGGACGACGGAGGCTCCTTCTTCCTCATGCAGATGACGCGCGGCGCGCGCGAGGCGGTAAACCTCGTGAGAAGCGCCGTGGACAACCCCGAGGTGTTCGTCATCGCCACTGCTTCGATGGAAGGCCCCATAGACGACTTCTTCCTCGACCTGCTCGAGCCGCTCTCCCTGGTGGACATCGACTACCCCAACGAAGAGGAGCGCAACCTCATCTGGATGGACATCGCCAAGGATCACCCCTCCATACGCAGCATCAACAGGCGCGACCTGGTCAGGTATTCGGCGAACCTTGCAAGGTACGACATCTACATGGCGGCCCGCGAGGCCATAGAAGAGGCTTACAAGATCGGGCTCATGACCAGGCGTTACCATCCTGTGTCGCGCGACAACATCTTCGACAAGCTGGCCGCATACCAGCCGCTCGACTCCGACGAGTACACCGAGCTCGAAGACGAGGTCGTGCGCGACTTCCAGTCCGACCTGAACCACATCGACGACCTTCTGGGCGACCTCTGACGAATCGCTTGACGACGTTCTAGGGACAGGTTCTCCATGGGGATGATAGACGCCTTCCTCGTCGGCATAGGCTTGTCGATGGACGCGTTCGCCGTGTCCGTCTGCAAGGGCACCGAGGCACGCGACATAAACTGGCGCCGAGCCATCGTCACGGCGTTCGCGTTCGGTTTCTTCCAGGCCGGAATGCCGCTGCTGGGATGGCTGCTCGGGTCTTCGATGCAGTCGCTGATCGAGCCTGTAAGCGACTGGGTTGCGTTTGCCCTTTTGGCCGCCATAGGGACCAAGATGATATGGGACGCGTTCCACGATGATGCTTGCGAGCGTACGTCGAAGGATAGCCGTGGGCGCTTCCTGGTCGAGACGCTCCTTCTGGCGATAGCGACCAGCATCGATGCGTTCGTCGCAGGCATCTCGTTCGCGATGGCCGGCGTTGCAGACATATGGTTGACGGTGCTCGTGATAGGCGTGACCACGTTCGTTCTCTCGTTGGTTGGGACGATTGTGGGAAACAAGTTCGGCGCACGGTTCGAGAAGGGCGCGACCATAGCCGGCGGCGTGTGCCTTATCCTGTTGGGCGTGAAGATCCTAGTCGAGCACTTCCTTGGGTAACGGACGAAAGGTAGGCCCTTCTGCGGGCCTGCATGCCTACTCGAAATCCTTGCGAGGCGCTGCGAAGATTGGATGGGGCGTATGAAGCGAAGATTCGACTTAGCTCAGGATGGTTTCAGGTAGCTGCAGCTAATAGCATTTTGGCTGCTCTTCGCCTTTAGCGCCATCCAATCTTCGCAACGGTGCGCCGAGCCGGATGAGAGAGGCATGCAGGCTCGCAGGAAGGAATGACTCCTAAAGCACGGGATAGCTTCCCAGCACCTTCACCTCGCGCAGCTTCAGGCGCAGGCACGACAGCGCGGTCTGTGCGTCAACGTCGGTGGCGCGTCCCTCGAACTCCGCGAAGAACATGTAGTCGCCCAGCTGCTGCTTCAGGGGGCGCGACTGGATCATCGACAGGCTTATGCCCGCGAAGGCGAACTCGCCAAGGATCATGTTCAGCACGCCGGCCTTGTCGGTCTGCATCCAAAGGGCAAGCGACGTCTTGTAGCGGTCGCTTGACAGCGCGTCGGCGCTCCCTTGGCGCCCAATCAGCGCGAAGGCCGTCTGGTTGCCGAGATGGTCGCCGATGTCTTCCGCCAGCACCTTGCATCCGTGCAGCTCGGCTGCAAGCGTGTTCGCGATCCCCGCAACGCTTGCATCCTCTGCGGCACGGCGCGCGCTCTCCGAGGTCGACGTGGTCGCAACAGTCTCCTTGCCTGGGAACCTTTCGTTCAGGAAGCGCCGGCACTGCGCCAGGCCCTGGGGATGCGACGCTATGGTCTTGATCGTGTCCATGGTGGCGTCCGGCGAGGCGACGAGGCACTGGCGGATGTCTATGACCTTCTCGGCGAGTATCACCGACGTGGACCTGAACGCGAAGTTGTCCAGCGTGGCCGTGACGGGTCCCTCGATCGAGTTCTCCTTGGCCACCACGCCGTACTTCGACCTGCCCCGGTCCACCGCGTCGAACACCTCGTCGAACGAGGTGCATTCGACGAGGCGCAGGTCTGCTATCCCCAGCTCTTCCGCGAAGAACATGGCCGCCTTGTGCGTGTAGCTTCCAACGGGCCCAAGGAAGGCTATGGAGTTCTCTATGTCGTTCATCGCATTCACCTGACTCGTTCGATTCGGAAAGGAACCATGATAGGAGTTACCGCGAGTCATTGCCAGTTTTCCCGCAGGCGTCCAAGATGCATGTTACGGGCAATTTAACTCATAACATTTTGGCACCGCTTGCGGCACTTCTACTCATTTTTGCTGCATCTGGCTTTCATTGGCGGCGTCTAACCTGCAAAATGTTTCTAGTTTGTAAAAGACGAGGACACCTAGAGGGGGTGTGCAAATGGAAGATCAGGCTACACTGACAGGCGCCATGGACGTTTTGGAGGCGCGCGGTGTGACCCGCAGGGGCTTCATGAAGCTGTGCGCAGGCGTTGCCGCCGCAGCGGGGCTTTCCCAGGTCGCGATTCCGCGAGTCGCCGAGGCGATCGAGAAGTCTGTGATTGGAGCTACTTCCGGTGACCTTTATCCAGCCATCTGGATAGAAGGCGCATCATGCACGGGCTGTACGGAATCGTTCGCCCAGATTGAGACACCAGACGTAGCTTCGGTGGTACTTGACATCATTTCGCTGAACTACTCGGAAACGCTTTCGGCTGCTGCCGGCCACTCGGTCGAGGAGGCCAAGGAGCAGACGATTGCCGCAGGCAACTACATTCTCATCTACGAGGGTGCGGTGCTCGAGGGGTGGGGCGGTCACGCGCTTCGCGCGTCGACCGTCAGCGGCGAGACTTCCATAACCGGCTGCGAGGCCCTGATCGAGGCTGCGACGAACGCCAACGCCGTCGTCGCCGTCGGATCCTGCGCCGTCAACGGTGGATGGATGGCCGCTGCTCCCAATCCTTCGAAGGCGCTGGGCGTGCAGCAGTTCCTTCAGAAGGAAGGAATCGGCACTCCGGTGATCAACATTCCGGGATGCCCCGTCAACCCCGAATGGGTCATGTCCGTGCTGGTCGACGTCGTTCTCATGGAGGACCCGTCGCTCATCGAGCTCAACGGCTACAACGAGCCTGCGGCCCTGTTCGACCAGACGATCCACGACAACTGCGAGCGCCGTGGTCACTTCGAGAACGGCGAGTTCGTGTACCAGTTCGGCTCCGAGGAGGAGAAGCTGGGCTACTGCCTGTATCCTCTGGGATGCCGTGGTCCGCAGACCAAGTCGCTTTGCGGCGTCACGCTGTGGAACAACCGCCGTTCTTGGTGCGTGCAGGCAGGTTCTCCCTGCATCGGCTGCTGCGAGGCCGATCCGTTCAACCCCGGAGACAACTGGGTCGAGGTCAACACGCCGTTCTACAGCCGTTTCCGCGACCTGAACATCGGCGACCTCAAGTTCCAGCCCGAGCCCGTCGCATGGGTTGTCACCGGCATCGTCGCGCTAGCCCTTGTCATCCATGGCTTCGGCATGAAGGCCACCGGGCGCATGGACGGCGGCGCCGACTTCGAGCCCATCCGCAAGTGGGACAAGGACCATCCCGAGAAGTCCATCGGCGTCTACGCCAACCCCGAGGAAGGCGGCCCTGTCGTCACCCCGGAGCTTATCAAGAAGAACACCCATCGCGCGCCCAAGGCCGACGATGAGGTCGTTGCCGACTACGAAGAGGAATAGGGGGTGAGGCTGAATGGCACGTTCGATCATTGATCCGATTACCCGCATCGAGGGTCACCTGCGCGTCGAGATGGAAGTCAACGACGGCGTTGTGACCGACGCCTGGGTGTCTGGCAACTGCTTCCGCGGCATGGAGCTCGTCGTGCAGAACCGCACGC
>CAQLOA010000087.1 GCA_948829205.1 uncultured Eggerthellaceae bacterium | reverse complement strand
CGAACCCTCACATACGGCACCAGAAACCGCTGTCCTGCCATTAGACGACACCCCAGTGGCATTTCGCGCTAGCAAAAGCGCAAGTAGATATCTTACGGGTTGTGCCGATGCCCGTCAAGATGCGAATCGGGCCGCGTGGCACGAAACGTGCGACGCGCCCCACGTCCCCCCCGAGCCCCAGGCACCAGCAGGGCGGCGTCTCCGAGAGCGCGCTCCGCTACGACTCGAACAACTGGGCCACCTCGTCGGTTGTCGCCAGCCGGGCCGCATAGCACTTCTTCATGTAGTCGAGGCCTTCCGCCTGGTCGCCAATCAAAAACGTGCCCGTGGCGTCGGTGACCACGACTATGTCGAAGCGGTTGAAGTAGGCGTCGGCCGCTGTGTGCTTCACGCATATGTTGGTGTCGAACCCGCACATGACGATGGTCTTGACGCCCAGGTCCTGCAGCAGCGTGCGCATGCGCGTCTGGAAGAACGCCGAGTACTTCGACTTCTCCACCACGAAGTCGCCTTCCTGCAATTCCAGCTGCGGCGACGGCTGTGCCTCGGGCGTGCCGGCGATGCCATGCCTGCCCCACAGCTCCAGCTCGTGGTCGATTCCCTCGTAGTGCGCGTCGTCGGCGAAGACGACGGGGATCCCCTTGCTGCGGGCTATGCGGCACAGCCGGGCGATGTTGTTCGTAGGCGCAAGCAGCACCCCCTCCAAAGGCGTGCCCTCGACCTCGCCCAGGGCGTCGATGACCATGAGCGCGCACTTCGACGGGTCGATCCCCGCCAGGTCGTCGGCCATTTCGGAGTTATGGATGTATTCGACCATCTATATGATCCTTTCGCTTCTAATGTACGCATCGACCTCGCACGCCAGGTCGCGCGCAGCCATCTCTATGTCGGGGGCGGCCAGGATCGCGGAAACCGATGCAACGCCCGAAAGCCCCAGGCCCGACAGCTCGGAGACGTTCCCGGTGTTGACGCCGCCCATGCCGACCACGGGGATGTCCACCTCGGAAGCCACCTGCCTTGCGACGTCGAGCGGAACCAGGTCGTCGGGGCCGTCCTCGCGGCCTGCAAGCAACGGCCCGCATATCAGGTAGGAAGCGCCGGAGTCCTCGGCCTCGCGGGCCTGCTCGGGCGTCTTCACCGACACGCCGACGATTACGTCGCGCCCAAGGTCGCGCCTGACCTCGGCGCATGACACTCCGGGGCGGTCGATGTGCACGCCGTCGACCCCGGTTGCCTTCGCGGCCTCCATGTCGTTCGCTATGACCAGAGGGACGTTCGCGATGCGGCACACGGGAATCAGCGACCGGGCCCTCCTTATCGCGTCGAGCGTAGACATGTTGCGGGTGCGCAGCTGGACGAACGACACGCCGCCCACGATGGCCTCGGCCACGCAGGAATGCAACGTGCGGTTGCCCAGCCATTTGGAATCGGTTCCCAGGCACAGCCTGCAGGCGTTGTAGATGTCCGCGCCGGTGAACTCCCTGTACACCTTGCGTATCAGAGCCATGTCGACCACTCCGTTCGCAGATAATCAGCCTGGCGCGAAAGACGTCCAGTGCCTGCCCGAATCCGGCTTACAGTGGAAAGAATACCACTATGGTTCCCTTTTCGACACCTACCATGACAGGTTCGCCGACAAGCTCGTTGGAAAGCCCCTGCGACGTGCGGCTCGTGAGAGTCACGTCGTCCAGGTCCCATTCCATTCCGCGCTCGAAAACGCCTTCGCACACGTCGCTGAGCGAGAAGACCGACACGGTTCCCGACTCGCGCGCTTCGGCCTCGAACGCGTCCGGGCCCGTCACGAAGGCGAGCACTTCGCTCATTCCCACCATGAACACCGTCAGCCCCAGCTCGCTGAAGCGCGCGCCCACCTGCATGTTTGCAACAGTGTGGTCCAGCCTGCCACCCAGCACGCCGAAGGCGTAGATCGTGTCGAAGCGGCGGGACTTCGCGCACTCGAAGGCGAGCTCCATGTCGCTTTTGTCCTTGTGTGCGGAGAACTTCGACGTGCGCACTCCCTTGGGGACGTAGCCCAGCGAGTCGAAGTCGCCCAGGACCATGTCGGGAGCCACGCCGACGTCCTCGAGGCTGGCGTATCCCCCGTCGACGGCGATGACGTAGTCGAACGCGCCCCCGCTTCTCATCTCGAGGAACCGCTCCGCGTTGAAGTCGCCCGCGCCGACAAGCGCGCAAATCCTGGGCATGCATCCCCTTCCCGACATGGGTCATCGAATTGTTTGCTAGAATACCACGACGAAGCGGGCCGGACGGCCGCGTGTGACGGAGTGCCTGGCACGGCGTCATGCGAGGAAAGTCCGGGCTCCCCAGGGCAAGATGCCAGCTAACGGCTGGACGGGGCAACCCGATGGAAAGTGCCACAGAAAAGAAGACTCCCGGCGCCAATCGTTCCCTGCGAACTGGTTGACTGAGGCGCATTCGGTGGAGCAGATGGGCGTGAAAGGCGAGCAAGCGGCCTACATGCGCCGTAAGCGAGGCTTGAACGCTCAGATGCCCACCAAGGCGTCTCAGAGCTTGGAAAAGCTGAAACGGTGTGGTAAAAGCGCACCAGTGCGTCGGCAACGGCGCAGCTTGGCAAACCCCATCTGGAGCAAACGCAAATAGGGACGCCACACGGTCGCCCTGCCGTGCGTCCGGGTTGCGCGCTAGAGGCCGCAGGCGACTGCGGTCCCAGATAAATGGCCGTCCTCGACAGAACCCGGCTTACAGGCCCGCTTCCCCTGTTTGATTTATTTCGTGTATACGAAATAAATCATGACGCTGCGCGGACGCCCCAGCGGTTTTCCTTCGCCCTCCAAGGAACTCTCGGCGTACCCAAGTACGCCTTCGGTTCCTTTCGCGCGAACTAAAACCACTGTAGGCGCCGCTCGCTCACTTTGAACAACATCCGAAACTTTTTAATCAATATATAAAAAGAGGCCGCCGAGCGACCTCTATGATGATGCAAGTTTTAATCGGCCTGCTAATCAACGTCCTCGAAGTCGTCCTCGACGTCTCCGAAGCCCGAGAGGTCCTTCTCGATGCCGGGAGCCAGCGGCGAGACGGGCGCGGCAGTGACCTGCTCGGCGGCTTCCGCCGGCAAGTAGTCCATGGACACGTCCTCTTCGTAGACGACGTCCACCTGGCCGGCGTCGCGTCCGATTCCCGGAATGGAGTCGATGTCGTCGTCATAGCCAAGCTCGTTGAGCTTGCGGGAGGCGTCCTCAATGAAGTCGCGCAGCAGGTCGGCGTAGCCCTCGCGGGTTTCCTCGCGGTCGTCCTCAAGCTTGTGGATGTCGTCCACCACTCCCTGCTTGTCGG
This sequence comes from uncultured Eggerthellaceae bacterium, assembly GCA_948829205.1. GTDB lineage: Bacteria > Actinomycetota > Coriobacteriia > Coriobacteriales > Eggerthellaceae > MGBC163016. The sequence goes on along the minus strand of CAQLOA010000087.1, from coordinate 3,065 downwards.
CGTTGGCGCGGTTGATGATGCGGTCGGCCTCCTCGCGGGCGTCCTGCATGGTCTCGGACGCCTGCGCGTTCGCCTTCACGATGATCTCGTCGGCGGAGCGCTGCGCGATAATGAGCGCCTGCGAGATGGCGCTGTCGTTCGCCTTCTTGTCGGAAAGCTGCTCCTCGAGGTCCTTGATGATGGCGTCCTTCTCGGCTATGAGGGCAGCCATGTCGCCGTCGGCTATCTCGGTTACGTCGATGCCGGTGGTGTCGGCGGAAATGACCGTGTTTTCCTCGGCGGACGTCGTGTCCTCCGCGGCCTCGCGGGCCTGCATCAGCTCGTTCTGCAGCTGGGCGATCTGGTCGTTGAGGAAGTCTATCTCGTCGGCCACATGCTCCAGAAAGACATCGACCTCGTCGACGTCGTAGCCCTTGCGATCGATCGCGAAGCTCTGATTGTGGATGTCCTGCGAGGTGATGGCCATTTTACAGTCCCTTCGAATAGGTTCGGAGCATAGCTGATTCGCCCTTACACTTTATCAGAAAATGACAAACAGAAGCCTTACAACTAGCTGCAGCGCCAGTATCGCAACTATGGGGGATATGTCCACCATCCCGCCGATGGGAGGTATGAAGCGCCTGAACAGGTCGAGGTAGGGGTCGCACAGCTTCGCAAGCACGTTGTCGACGTCGGCGAGCAGCCCCCGCTTGGTGGGAATCCACGACATCATCACGTACACGAAGATCAGCAGCGTGTACACGTCGACCAGCCTGACCAGTATCCCGAGAAACATCTGCATCTAGGCGTTGCCTCCAAGCTCGACCGAGCGGCGTATGGCCGCCTGGACTCCGGATTCGAACACTTCCTTGAAGCCGGCGTCGTCCATCGCTGCCAACGCGGCAAGAGTTGTGCCCTTGGGCGAGCACACCGACACGCGCATCTCTTCGGGGGTGGAGCCTTGCGCCTTCATGGCAGCGTATGTGCCCCCCACCGTTTCGAGCGCCAGGCTTTCGGCCAAGCCGGCGTCGAGACCCGCACGGACGCCGGCATCGCGCAACGCCTCGACCATGTAGGCCACGTACGCGGGGCCGCTTCCGCTTATCGCCCCCACGGCATCTATCTGGCTCTCGGGAACTACGCGCGACATGCCGAGCGCGTCGAACAGGTCGTTCACGAGACGCACGTCTTCCTCGCCCGCGTTGCTGCCGCCGGCTACGACGGAAGCGCCCATTCCCACCTGCAGCGGCATGTTCGGCATCACGCGCACCACGCGGGCGTCATGCCCGAGGGCGGCCTCGTAGCGGGACGTGGGCATGCCGGCCGCCATGGTGACGACCAGGGGAAGGTCGGCGCCGCAAGCATCGGCCAGCCCCTCCAGAACGCCGTCCATGACCTGCGGCTTCACGGCCAACACCACCATGTCGAACGGGCCGCGGCCACGAAGCTGCGACACGTCGGCCACGGTGGCCACCCCGTAGGCTTCCCCGATTTCGGCGCGGTGCTCCTCGCGCGGGGACACGACGACTAAGTTCGACGCCTCGAGGGCGTCCGCCGGGGCCTTCTTGGAGCGCAGCCACCCGTCCAGGACGGCCCCTCCCATCTTCCCGCACCCGACGAGCGCGATGCGCATCGGCTGGGTCATGCTAGGCGATCCCCATCTTCTTGAGGTCGTTGCGCTCGTTGTCGTCGAGGCCCACGCTGCGGCAGATGGCGAACACGCCGCCTCCGATGCTTTCGACGCTGGCGTCAAGGGCACTGGCCGCCCCGAACGAGAAGTCGAGGATGCGCTTCATCAGGTCGCGGTCGGTGTTGGCGAAGCAGAGGATGGCAACGTCGTTCGCCTTGAGCACGCTGGTCACCGACTCGGCGTCGTCGTACTTCGTGGGCTTGATGACCTGCAGCTGTCGCATGCCGGGCATGCTCAGCTGCATGGAGTTGCGGATGATGTCGGACGAACCACGGGACGTCGCGCGGGAACTGCTCGAGAACAGCGAGTCGAGGCCCTCGGCGCGCCGGCTGTTCGTCGCAGCGGACGCAGCTGCGGTGCCTTCGGCGGTCATGGACGGCGGAAGCGACGAGTCGACCATGGTGCGGCCGTACGAGCGCACGGAAGACGTCCTTCCGGCAGACCCGAGCGAGCTTCCCCCGTCGCGGTGCGAGAAGCTGCCGCGCGCGCTTTCGCGGGCGTCGCCCATGGACACCAGGCGCGGAAGCCCCGCCTCGCCGCGGCCGCGGGTGGTCACGGGGTTGCGGTCCATGTAGGGGTCGTATTCCTCTTCGTAGTCGTCGGAGTACTCGTCGTAACCTTCGTAGTCGTCGTATTCCTCGTCGTAGCCGTCGGCCGCGTCGTTGCGCGCGCCGATGCCGAACCGGGATTTGATGTCTCCGAAGAGGCTTCCGTTTGCCATGGGTGTTCCCCTTGTCTACTAGGTTGCGTCCATTATAGATTATGCGCCATGCGGCAGCGTCCGCGCTTTCCCTAAGACTGGAATTCGTCGCTGAACACGGCGCGCCCGATGCGCACGATGGTGGAACCCTCCTGCACGGCCTCGCGCCAGTCCTCGCTCATCCCCATGGACAGCTGGCAGAACGCGTCAAGCGCGTCCTCATGGCCGTCGAACGCGCTTTCGCGCAGGCCGTCGCGAAGCCCCGCCAACCCGGAGAAGCACTCGGCGGCCACGGACAGGTCGCCCTGCGGAGCCATGGTCATAAGGCCGCATACCCGCAGGTGCGGAAGCTCGAGGCACTCCTTCAGGAAGTCCGACACGTCCTGTGGGGCGAGGCCGCTCTTCGACTCCTCGCCGGAGACGTTGACCTCGATGAGGACGTTCTGCACCTTCCCAAGCCCTTCGGCCTCTTCGTCTATCTTGCGGGCGTGCTTCATCTGGTACAGGGAATGGATCATGTAGGCGCAGGGCACTATGTCGCGGATGCGGCGCGACTGTATGTTGCCGATGAAGTGCCAGCGCACGTTGGGATAGACCGCCTGCTTCTCCATCAGCTGCTCGGGGCGGTTCTCGCCGAAGTCGGTGGCCCCTGCCGAGATGGCGTCGGACACGCCCTCGATTCCCACGGTCTTGGAC
>CAQLOA010000086.1 GCA_948829205.1 uncultured Eggerthellaceae bacterium | reverse complement strand
CTCTTCGACGGCGACGTGCATTACGCAAACGTTCCCGGAGAGGACGGCTTCTTCGGCGTGCTTCCTGGGCACGAGAGGCTCGTCGGCATAATGGGTACGGGCGGCCTTTGCACCGTCAACCTGGACGAGTCCGGGACGCAGAAGAAGGAGTTCCTGCTGTACAAGGGAGCGGCGCAGATGTTCGGCGACATGTTGACCGTGCTGGGGTCCTTCGGCGTCGAGCCCGACAAGATAAACAGGACGGCGGTCGAAAGCCACGCGAACAACCTGCGCGTCATCATCAGCGACCTTCAGGCGAAGAACGACGCACAGGACAAGGCCAGGATCGCCATCTTCAAGCGCAACCTGGAATGGGACGAGTTCCAGCTCGCCTACCTGGATAGGAAGAGCGCCTAGCCTTCGTATCCTCCTCAAGAAATTGAGCCTGTTTGAAGGGCGCTCCGCACTCGCGGGGCGCCCTTTCATTTGCTATGATGGCAAGCGGAAAACACAGGCGCTCGAAACGCAGCAAAAACACAACACCTAGCGCCCCACTCACACACGAGGCACGACGCATTGTGCCAGCAAAAGCGATACGGGGCATAACACATGGCATTCGTTCACCTGCACAACCACACCGAATACTCGCTGCTCGACGGCATCACGCACATCAAGGACATGGTGCGTCGCGCGGCCGACCTGGGCATGCCGGCGGTGGCCATCACCGACCATGGCGTGATGAGCGGCTGCGTCGAGCTCTGCGACGCCTGCGCGGCCGTCGAGGCCGAGACGGGCAAGCGCGTGAAGCCCATCTACGGCTGCGAGGTCTATTTCACGCCGGAGGAGCCCATCGACATGCAGGGGCGTCCCAAGCGGTTCCACCTGCTGCTTCTGGCCAAGACCACCGAGGGTTATCACAACCTGCTGAAGATCGTGTCCGAGTCGCACGTCGACAACTTCCGATACAAGCCGCTGGTCACGCTGTCGCAGCTCAAGAAGTACGGCCACGGCATCATCGCCAGCTCGGCATGCATCGCGGGCATCATTCCCAAGCTGCTGGACAACGGCCAGTTCGACGACGCGGTCATGTGGGCGAAGACGTTCGCGGCATGCTTCGACGAGGGCGACTTCTACATCGAGCTGCAGAATCAGGGCAAGGAAGTGGTCACCGACGCCGGCAAGTCGCAACCCGAGCTGAACCGCATGCTGGTGGACGTCGCCAACGCCGCTGGGCTCAAGACCATCGCCACCAACGACTTCCACTACCTGCTGCGAGAGGACGCGCCCGCGCAGGACCTCATGATGTGCGTCGGCATGCAGACGACCCTCAACGAAGAGAACCGCATGCGCTTCCCGAACGACCAGTTCTACATGAAGACGGAAGAAGAGATGCGCAAGGCCATGCGCGAGTTCCCCGAGTCGTGCGACAACACGGTGGAAGTGGCCGAGAAGTGCAACGTCGAGCTCGCGCGCGACCCCATCCTTCCGCGCTTCCCGCTGCCCGAGGGCGAAAGCGAGGAAAGCTGGTTCCGCAAGCGCGTGCAGGAAGGCCTGGAGAAGCGCTACGGCGTGCCGGTTCCCGAGCGCGAGCAGAAGCAGGCCGACTACGAGATGTCGGTGATCATCCAGCAGGGCTTCCCAGCTTACTTCCTCATCGTGCAGGAATACATCGAATGGGCCCGAAGCCAGGGCATCGGCGTGGGGCCCGGCCGCGGTTCGGCCGCAGGCGCCATCGTGGCCTACGCCATGGGCATCACCGACCTAGACCCCATGCCCAACGGCCTGATGTTCGAGCGATTCCTCTCGCCCGAGCGCGTGGAGATGCCCGATATCGACGTCGACTTCGAACAGGGGCGCCGCGAAGAGGTCATCAACCACATCAAGGACGTCTACGGCGAGGACCACGTCTCGCAGGTGATCACCTTCGGCACGCTGCAGGCGAAGAACGCCGTGCGCGATGCCGCCCGCGTGCTGGACTACCCCTACGGCGTGGGCGACCGCATCTGCAAGATGATAGGCGACGAGCTGGGCATCACCATCGACAAGGCGTTGGAGACGAACCCCGAGCTGTCGGAGGCCTACGAGAAGGAAGACGACGTGCACTCGATCATCGACGCCGCACGTTCCATCGAGGGCCAGGTGCGCGGCGAGGGTGTGCACGCCTGCGCCACCATCATCTGCCGCGACCCGATGTCCGACCATGTGCCCATGAAGCGCGACACCAAGGGCGGCGGCATCATCACCCAGTACGACGGCCACTTCACGCCCGAGCTGGGCCTGCTCAAGATGGACTTCCTGGGGCTGCGCACGCTGGACGTGCTGTCCATCGCCTGCCGCAACATCGAGGAGCGCACGGGCACGAGGATCGTGCCGGAGGAAATCCCCACCAACGACGACCTTGCCTTCAAGCTCATGCAGTCCGGCAACATGGACGGCCTGTTCCAGGTGGAGGGCGCCCTGTACGTCAGCCTGTTCAAGCGCCTGCCTCCCAAGCAGTTCTCCGACGTCGTGGCCTCCATCGCGCTGAACCGTCCGGGCCCCTTGGAGTCCGGCATGGTGGAGGACTACATCAAGGCGGCGAAGAATCCGGCGGCCGTGCACTACTACGACGACCGTCTGCGCCCCATCCTGGAGGAGACCTTCGGCACCATGGTCTACCAGGAGCAGATCATGCAGATATCCATGGTCATGTCCGGCTTTTCCGCCGGCAAGGCCGACAAGCTGCGCAAGGCCATGGGCAAGAAGAAGCTCGACATCATGCGCCAGCTGCAGGCCGACTGGGACGCGGGCGCGGTGGAGAACGGCTACGCGCTCGAGGTGGCCCAGCAGATTTGGAACGACGCAGAGAAGTTCGCCAAGTACGCTTTCAACAAGTCGCACTCGGCGGCCTACGCCATCCTGGTCATGCGCACGGCCTACCTCAAGGCGCACTATCCGAACGACTACATGGCCGCCGTCCTCTCCAGTTACATGGGCAACACGAAGAAGCTCATCCATTACATACAGAGCTGCAACCACAACGGAACCCCGGTGCTGCCTCCTGACGTAAACGCCTCCAACGTGGAATTCACGCCGGTGGAGGAGGGCATCCGCTTCGGGCTGATGGGCGTGCGCGGCGTCGGGCGCGGCGTGGCCGAGGAGATAATCGCCGAGCGCGAGCGCGGCGGCAAGTTCTCGTCGCTGCACGACTTCGTCAACCGCCTCGGCAGCAAGGTGGTGAAGCGCAACACGCTGGAATCGCTGATCAAGGGCGGCGCGCTCGACAGCACGGGCTACACGCGCCGCCAGATGATGCACTTCGTCGACGGCACCTCCATGCTGGAGGATGCGGCCAAGCGCCAGAAGGACGCCGACTCGGGCCAGGTCTCCATGTTCGACATGTTCGGAGACGTCGAGGACTCGGGCTTCGAGACCGAGGTTCCCGAGCCCGACGGCATCGAATGGGACAAGATGGAGAAGCTGCGCTTCGAGAAGGAGACCATGGGCATCTACGTCTCCGAGCACCCGCTCGAGCCTTACGAGGGCATGATCGCCAAGCTCACCCGCTACAAGCTGGGCGAGGTGTCGGAATTCACGAAGGACATCAAGAACGCCACGTTCGTGGGCATGGTGTCGGGCTTCAGCACGCGCCCGACCCGCCGCGGAACCATAATGGCGCAGTTCCAGCTCGAGGACGTCACGGGCATGGTGGAATGCATCTGCTTCGACTACGACAAGTTCCGCGACGTGCTGCACGAGGACGCCATAGTGAAGGTGCGCGGCAAGTTCGAGGCCAGCGACGGTCGCACGCAGATCATCGCCTACGAGATCAGCGAGCTCGTGCTCGACGAGGCGGACGGCAGCATAGGCAAGCCGCCCTCGCATCTCGAGATACGCCTGAACTCGCAGGAGTTCGACCAGACGCATTCCCAGGGGCTTAACCGCATCCTGAAGCAGTTCCCCGGCCGCGACGGGGTGGTGCTGCTGGTGAAGCAGTCGGACGGGCGCAAGTTCCGGGTCGAGCTGCCCGTGTCGGTGGACGCCGCCTCGCCCATAATGCGCAACGAGCTGAACGAGCTGTTCCAAAGGGCTATTGCCTAAGGCCGCATGTCTACCTATTCCATGAAAGTGGCGTACAACGGGGCGCCATTCTGCGGGTTCGCGAAGCAGCCTGACCAGCCTACCGTGCAAGGCGAGCTGGAGTGCGCGCTCGGCCTGCTGTTCCGCCGCGATGTCCCAACCGTGTGCGCGGGCCGCACCGACTCGGGCGTGCATGCGCGCGGGCAGGGGGTCAGCTTTGACGTGGACAAAGACGAGCTGCGAGGCCGCAGCGAGGCGTCCCTTCTGCGGTCGATGAACGCGCTGACGCACGACGACGTATCGGTGCTTGAGCTGCGCCGACGCCCGGATGGCTTTTCCGCGCGGTTCGACGCCACGGCGCGCCGCTACCGCTACTTCATCTCGAACGCTCCCACGCCGCCGCTGTTCATGCGCGACTTCTCGTGGCACGTAAGCAAGCCGTTAGACGTGGGCGCCATGCGCGATGGCGCTGCGCACCTGATAGGCGAGCACGACTTCAAGAGCTTCTGCATGGCCGCGTCGGCCGAAGGCAAGCGCACGTTCCGCTGCGTGGACGAGGTGAACGTCTTCGCCGAGCGCCCGAACGGGGAAGAGCTTCTGGTTGTAGAGGTCGTGGGGAACGCGTTCCTTCACTCCATGGTGCGGGCCATCGTGGGCACGCTTGTGGCCGTAGGCGTGGGTAACCGAAGGCCCGAATGGGTCGCCGACGTGCTGGCGGCCCGCGACCGCAAGGCCGCCGGAGAGAACGCGCCCGCCCAGGGACTCGTCCTTTGGGAGGTCGAATACCCGGACGGGCTTGCATAACCAGCTATAATCGGTTCCATCGAATTTCCACAAGAGCGATTGGAACGACATGTCTGACATCAAACCATCCCGCGCCTCATGGTCCGGCAAGTGGGCCTTCATCCTTGCGGCCGCCGCCTCTGCGGTGGGCCTTGGAAACCTCTGGCGTTTCCCCTACCTGGCCGCCAAGTACGGCGGCGGCACGTTCCTCATCGTCTACTTCGTGCTGGTGTTCACCTTCGGCATCTCGCTGCTGCTGCTCGAGATTGCGCTCGGACGCTTCACCGGGCAGTCTGCCATAGGCGCGTTCAAGGCATTCGGCAAGAAATACGCCTTCATAGGCGTGTTCGCATCGGCGATCCCGTTCATCATCACCTGCTATTACTGCGTGATCGGCGGCTGGGTCACCAAGTACGCGGCCAGCTACATCGCGGGCATGTCGGCGCAGCTGTCGGGTGCCCCGGCCGACTTCTTCACCAGCTTCATCACCTCGCCGGTCGAGAGCTTCGTGTGGATGTACATCTTCATGGCGGCCGTCATGCTGGTCGTGGGGCTGGGCGTGAAGAAGGGCATCGAGAAGTCGAACCTGGTCATGATGCCGCTGCTAATCCTGCTGGCCATTGGCATCGCCATTTTCACGCTGACCATGCCGGGCGCGCTGGAAGGCGCGGCATACTACCTGGTGCCTGACTTCTCGAAGCTTTCCCCCGAGACGTTCATCGCGGCTCTGGGGCAGATGTTCTTCAGCATGTCGCTTGCCATGGGCATCATGATCACCTACGGAAGCTACGTGGACAAGAAGACGTCGCTGACCGCATCGGCCGGGCGCATCGCCGGCTTCGACATGGGCGTCAGCCTCCTTGCCGGCCTCACCATCGTGCCGGGCGCGTTCGTCGCGCTGGGCTCCGCGTCGGCCGTCGCCGAGAACTCCGGCCCGTCGCTGATGTTCATCGTGCTTCCCAGCGTGTTCGAGCAGATGGGCGGCATGGGCGCCATCATAGGCCTGCTGTTCTTCGTGCTGGTGTTGTTCGCGGCGCTCACCAGTGCAATTTCGCTGGCGGAGACAATGGTGTCCATCATCATGGACGGCGCCCACTGGACGCGCCGCAAGGCCATCATCGCCGTGACGGTGTTCCTGTTCGTCATGGGCACGGTGGTGAACCTGGGCTACAACGGGCTGTCGTTCCTCGAGCCGTTGGGCGCGGGCACTTCCATACTCGACCTGTTCGACTTCCTCTCGAACTCCGTGATGATGCCCATCGCGGCGCTCATGACGTGCATCTTCGTGGGGTGGGTCATCAAGCCTCGCGATCTCGAGACCGAGATAAAGCGTTCCAGCAAGTTCGCGGCGGAGAAGGCGTGGGTGGCCATCATAAAGTACATCGCCCCCGTGCTGATCGTCATCATTCTGGTCGCCTACGTGGCCGCCCAGTTCGGCTTCTTCAGCATGTAAGGAGAAGCGATGGCTCTATCGATAGGAATAGTGGGGCTGCCGAACGTCGGCAAGTCCACCCTGTTCACGGCGCTCACCAACAAGGGCGGCCTGGCCGCCAACTACCCGTTCGCCACCATCGAG
>CAQLOA010000085.1 GCA_948829205.1 uncultured Eggerthellaceae bacterium | reverse complement strand
GCCTCAGACAGTCCTCGAACCCCATCTCCGCCAAAACCTACGCCGCAGCCTCGCAAGCGGATTCGCTGCGGAGCATTCCGCTCCCCTCATCCCGTCCCACCTTATGGTTACAGGCGTGTTTCGGGCAAGTCGAGGTCGTGTGTGGCAATTGTGGGGTTCTGCTGATGCTTCGTTCGATTGACTCCCCAGGGGTGGCGTGTGGGGCCTTTGCGGCATAATCGTCGGGTCCGATTGCGTGCCGTCGGGCGTCCCGATGTCCCTGGCGCGCTCTATGCACAACCCGAAAGAAGGAGGCCGAAACTGGACGTGATAAGAAACGTGCCGATCCCCACCGCGGGGGTGTCGTTGGGGCTGGTTGCCTTGGGAGGGCTTCTGGGCACATGGTCCGGAATGCTCCAATGCGTGCTGGTCGCATTGTCCATCGCCATGGCCGCCCTGGTGGTGGCGAAGGCTTGCCTGTTTCCCGCCATGGTCCGCGACGACCTTCAGCATCCGATACTCGCCAGCGTGTCCGCGACGCTTTTCATGGCCCTCATGCAGATAGCGGCGTTCTTCGCCCCCTACGCCTTCGTTCCTTCGATGGTTTTGTGGGGGCTCGCCGTGGCTGGGCACCTGTTCTTGATGGCGTGGTTCACTTTCGCGCACGTGCGCGGCCTCAAGCTGGAGAACGTGTTCCCGACCTACTTCATATGCTACGTGGGGATCGTCGCGGGCGCGGTAACGTCTCCTGCCTTCGGGCTGCAGGCGCTGGGGGAGGTCCTGTTCTGGGTGGGGTTCGCGTCGTACCCCGTGCTCATGGTGCTGATAACCGTGCGCTGCTTGAGGCACCCCACGCCGCATCCTGCGCGGCCGCTGCTGTGCATCTTCTCGGCCCCGGCGTCGCTTTCGGTGGTTGGGTACCTCGCGGCGGCCGGCGAGCCCAATCTTGGCTTCGCCATGGGCCTTTTGGTGGTCGGGCAGATCATGTTCGTGCTGGTGCTGACGCAGCTTCCGAAGTTCGTGCAAGGCGGCTTCTTCCCAAGCTTCGCCGCCATGACGTTCCCGTTCGTCATAACGGCCACCGCGCTGGTGCGGTTCGGCGAGACGCTTGCAGGCGCCGGGATGCAGGTGCCTGTCCTTCTGGAGGCGGCGTCGTTGGCGGAGACGGCGTTTGCTGCGTTCATGGTCGCCTTCGTGTTCGTGCACTACGTGCGGTTCCTGGCGAAGCCCGTCTTCGCCGATGTTGCCGAGGACGACCCGGCGCCCGTCGAGGCCGCCGCGGCCGAATAGGCGGCTTTTGTGCCGATTCGCACGCCGGCCTTCATGCTGCTTCGCGTGTCGGCCTCGTGCGCTGGCCCTGCGTGCTACAGCGTGAGCTGCTGTATGTACACGTCGTTGCGCAGCTCCTTGGCGTGCCTTGCGTCTATGTCCCCGGCTGCGGCCGCCTCTTTCACGTACTCCAGCTCGCGGGCCAGCGCCTGGGCCTGTATGTCTTCAACGGCGTCGTAGGCGTCCTTCAGGGCCCGGAAGTGGGCCGTAAGCGACGAGGAGTCGTCCTCGTCCGCGTCGTTCGAGTACAGGCCCGCCTCGCGCAGCGCCTTGTCCACCTCCTCTATGCGGTCGTAGGCCTCGTCGCACTTGGCGACGACGGCCCGTGCCTGGGCTCCCACGTCCTTCGACGCCTGCGCGGCCAGGTCTTGCAGCTGGTCGGCGTATCGCTTCATCACTATGGCCGTGGCTGGCTCGTCTACGTCGTTGCTGGCGGACATCCTGCGCGAGTCGCTTCCCGTGACCGACCCTGTCGTGGGGGCGTCGCTGGCTATCGACTCGATCACGCGCATCACTATGCGCGCCTCGGCGTCCGCCTGCTTCTTCGTCCTGCGCGATTCGGCCTTGTGGGGGACCAGCGCCGGAACGGCGAAGTTCGCCAGCAGCAGCGTGCACAGTATCACGCCCGACGATATCGAAGCCAAGGCGTCATGTATGGGGAAGGCCCCCGATGCGGGCAGCGTGGCCGGGACTGTGAGGACCAGCGACAGCGTGATGCCGCCCTTCGGGCCGGCGAACGCCATGGCCAGGGCGCTTCGCAGGTTCTTTCCGGTGAGGAGGGTTCGCAGGCTCCTTCCCCTCCTCAGGCAGTGCACGGCGTCCATTCCGCAGATCCATGCGAACCTGACCGCCTCCAGCACCAGCGTCAGCGCCAGCACGACGCCGAACACGCCTGCGGGATCGCCCAGGCCGCCGTCGGCTGCAGGCTGAAGGATCCTGGGAAGCTGCATTCCCAGAAGCACGAATATGACGCCGTTCAGGATGAACCCGAGCGTGTCCCACACCCCTTTCGACTGCATGCGCTGCCGGGCCATCTGGATCGTGTGGCGGTGGGGGAGCAGCGACATCACCATCCCTGCCATGACCACGGCGATCACCGCCCCTATGTGGATCTGCTTGCATACAAGGTAGATGACGAACGGAAGCAGCAGCTCGAGCGTGACGTGCAGGTTGGGGCTGTCGATGCCCTTCCGCCGGATGAATTCCAGAAGCCCCCAGGCCAGAAAGCCGAGCACCATGCCGCCCAGAAGGCCTCCGAACAGGTCCAAGGCGAACTCCTCGCCGGCGTGCGACAGAGAAAGCGCGCCCGTGGCCGCGAACCCGATTGCCGTCCTGAACACCACGGTTCCCGTGACGTCGTTGAAGAACGCTTCGCCGGCCAGCAGGGTCTCGTGGCGCTTTCCGAAGCGGAAGTCCTTCGAAAGCTCGGTCACCGCCACGGCGTCGGTGGACCCCATCGCGGCCCCGAGGGCGATGGCGGCGGCGAGGGGTATGGCCGGAAGCAGCGCGTGCAGCGCGAACCCGACCGCCGCCACCGTCGCGAGCACCAGCCCGACAGCCAGCGACGCGATTCCCCAGCGGCTGCCCCAAAGCGCGCCGGAGTCGGCATGCCTGGACTCGTTGAAGTGCAAGGGGGCTATGAACAGGATCAGCAGCAGCTCGGCATCCAGCGCGCTTTCCCCCGGAACGGCGACGAAGGCGGCTATGAGCGCCCCCATCGCGATCTGCACCAACGGGAGCGACAGGGCCGGAATGAACCGCCCGACTATGCCGGAGGCCACGATGGCCGCCAGCAGGAACAGGATGAGCTCCAACGCCTCCATGTGACCTCCTTGATCTGCGTTCATGCAATTCTACTAGCAAGGATGACGCGAGTGGGGAAAAGCGCATGAACGCCGAAGGCCTCCGTCCAGTTTTCGCTGAGCGGAGGCCTTCGGCTATGGAGAGAAGAAGGGAACGAGTTGGCTTAATTATTCTTCATTAAGGATAACTCGTAACGATGATGATTATACTTATATGAGAATAAAACTGTCAATAGGGATTTGAAAGTTTTTCAGCCGGGCGAAAAGGCGTTTGGGCCGAATGCGGGCAAAAAGAGCCTAGGTAGGGCACCGATGGAAACGCGCCGGGGCAGCGTACGGGCAAAAAGCGCCTAGGCCGAGTACGACATCTTCTTCTCGAAGTGGCGGCTGACGAACATGATGGGCAGCGTGAGGCACAGATAAAGCGCCCCCAGCAGCAGGAAGCACCCGAAGAAGTTGTAGTTCGTGGCGCTTATCTCGCGCATGGTCTGCGTCAGCTCGATCACGGCGATGACCGAAAGCAGCGACGAGTCCTTGATGATGCTGGCAAACTGGCCGGTGAGCGCCGGAAGCGTGCGGGTGACCATCTGAGGCAATGCGACCGACGTCATGGTCTGCAGCCGCGAGAGCCCAAGCGCACGCGCGGCCTCGAGCGGGCCCTTCGGGAGCGACTCGTAGCCCGCGCGCACGATCTCGGCGATGTAGGCCCCCGAGAATAGCGAGAGTATGACGATGCCCGCCACCACCTTGTTGTCGACGCCCCAGGCGGTGCCGATTATGTAGTAGAAGAAGTAGATCTGCACTATCAGCGGCGTTCCGCGGATGATCTTCACGTACAGGTCGCAGAGGCACTGCACGGGCACGAACCGGCAGCCCTGCCCTATGGCGACGGGTATGCCTATGGCCATGCTGCACGCCAGGCTGGCCACCGACAGCCACACCGTCATCAGGAACCCGTCGGCGATGCGCACGCGGTACTGGCCGACGAAGTCGAAGTTCAGCGCTATCCCCGCGGCCGACAGCGACGCCGCCACCACGGCGACCACGGCCACGCACACCAGCAGGTAGTTGACCGCCTTCTTCGCGGGTGGCACCGGCTTGCCAGGTGCGGATATGAAGACGTCGGCCGCCCTCACGGCCTTCCACCTTGTGCGACGGAAGCCGTCTCGCGTGCGTCTTTCGTGGCGTGCTGGGGCATTCCAGTTCGGCCCTTCCCGGTCGGTCGGTGCGCCCGGCGGGCGCGGTTTCGGCGTTCGTTAGATTATATGACTATGTGGAATGGCGGGCGGCGTCGGGCGGCCGACTCGCGGCTGCGCAGGCCGGGGGTATAATGTGCGGAAAGCCAGCAGGCCGCGCATGGAGCCCGCGATTGCGGGCTTGCGCAGCGGGATTGGAGTCTTGCATGCCGGTCAAGTCGCCACAACACAGGCCGCCCCAGGACATGGGCGCGCCCATGCTTCCCATAGTGGACGGATGCGCCCACGGGAAGTGCCACTTCTGCGACATCTTCATGGGCATCCCGTTCGCTCCGCTGCCCGAGGACGAGGTGGCGGCCGACATCGAGGCCATAGCCCAGCAGGCCACGGCGCTCACCCGGCGCATCTACCTCACGGGCGGCAACCCCTTCGCGCTTCCCGTGAAGCGGCTGGTGAAGGTGTTCGACCAGGTGGAGGCGCGCATCCCCACCGTGAACAGCTACGGCGGCTTCTGCCGGATAGCCGACATCGCCAACAAGAGCGACGACGAGCTGGCCGTCTTGCGGGCGCGCGGCGTGGACGACATAGCCATAGGCGCCGAAAGCGGGCTCGACGAGGCGCTGGCGTTCATGGAGAAAGGCCACACCGCGGCCGACATAGTGGAGCAGGGAAGGCGCCTGCACGATGCGGGCATCAAGTTCACCTTCTTCTACCTGACCGGCATGGCTGGCGCCGGACGCGGCCAGGAAAACGCGCTGGCATCGGCCGAGGTGTTCAGCCAGGCAGGCCCCGACCGCATACTGGTGGTCACCATGACCCCCACCCAGAACTGGCCGCTGGCCCGCGACATCGAGGCGGGGCTTTGGGAGGCGCCGACCGAGGTGGAAATGCTCGAGGAGATACGCACCTTCGTGGCGAACCTGACGTGCCCGTGCTCGGTGAACTGCTCGCATGACACCGACGTGCTGAAGTTCGACGGCATGGTTCCCGAGAACCAGCAGAAGATGGTGCAGCTTCTGGACAACCTCATACCGAAGGTGAACGAGAAGGCGTCGCGCCGCATGCGCGAGATGCTGCATTCGGCGACGTTCTGACGCCTTCGCACGAACGACCAATGCTGCCGGCGGCGAAACATGCCGCAGGCCCTAGGAGGACACGTGGTTATAGACGGACTGACCCCGCGCTTGCAGGTGCATCGCAACCTGGCGCCTGCCGAGCTGGTGGAGCGCGCGCTGCTGGCGCACGAGGGCACGCTTTCCGACACGGGCGCGCTGGTGGTTGACACCGCTCCGCGCACGGGGCGCTCGGCCAAGGACAAGTTCATCGTGGACGCCCCCGACGTGCGCGACGAGATAGCCTGGGGCGCGGTGAACCGGCCCGTGTCGCAGCAGACGTTCGACGCGCTCTATTCGCGCGTGGCAGACCACCTGGTCGCCCGCGAGCTGTACGTGTTCGACGGCTACGCCGGCGTGCATCCCCAGCACGACAGGGCGTTCCGCGTGGTGTGCGAGCTGGCGTCGCAGGCGCTCTTCGCCAACCAGATGCTAAGGCGCCCCGAGGCGGACGCGCTCGAGGGCTTCGTGCCCGACTACACGTTCCTGGTGGCGCCCGGGTTCGAGTGCGACCCGAAGCGCGACGGCACGCGCTCGAGCGCCGCGGTCATGGTCGACTTCGGGCGCCGCCGCGTGCTGATCGCCGGCACGCGCTATTCCGGTGAGGTGAAGAAGACGGTGTTCACCATCATGAACTACGTATTGCCCCACCTGGGAGTGCTGCCCATGCACTGCTCGGCCAACGCTGGCGCGGACGGGTCGGTGGCCGTGTTCTTCGGGCTTTCCGGCACCGGCAAGACCACGCTTTCAGCCGACCCGGGGCGCCGCCTCATCGGCGACGATGAGCACGGCTGGGCCGACGACATGGTGTTCAACTTCGAGGGCGGATGCTACGCGAAGTGCATCGATTTGACAGAGCAGGGCGAGCCCGACATCTACAGGGCCATCCGCTTCGGCGCGCTGCTCGAGAACGTCGTGCTGGACGAACGCACGCGGCGCCCCGACTTCTTCGACGCCTCCATCACCGAGAACACGCGGGCGGCCTACCCGATCGAC
>CAQLOA010000084.1 GCA_948829205.1 uncultured Eggerthellaceae bacterium | reverse complement strand
CAACAAGGGCGCCATGGGCGCGAACGCCATCCTGGGCGCATCGCTGGCGGTGGCCCATGCCGCGGCCGAGTCGAGCAAGCTTCCGCTATACCGCTACGTGGGCGGTGCGAACGCGCACCTGCTTCCCACCCCCATGATGAACATACTGAACGGCGGCGTGCATGCCGACAACAATGTCGATTTCCAGGAGTTCATGATCATGCCCGTGGGCGCCGAGACCTTCACGGAGGGCCTGCGCTGGTGCGCCGAGATCTACCACACCCTCAAGAAGGTGCTGCACGACGCGGGCCTTGGCGGAGGGGTCGGTGACGAGGGCGGCTTCGCCCCCAACCTCAAGACCAACGAGGAGCCCCTGAAGTACATCAGCGAGGCGTGCGAGAAGGCGGGCTACGTGCCCGGCAAGGACATAATGTTCGCCATGGACCCGGCATCCACCGAGTTCTACGACGAGAAGGCCGGCAAGTACGTGCTGGCGGGCGAGGGACGCGAGCTTACCAGCCAGGAGATGGTCGACTACTGGGCCGACCTGGTCGAGAAGTACCCCATCATCTCCATCGAGGACGGCATGGCCGAGGAGGACTGGGACGGCTGGAAGCTGCTTACCGAGCGCATCGGCGACAAGGTGCAGCTGGTGGGCGACGACCTGTTCGTCACCAACTCCAAGCGCCTGGCCAAGGGCATCGAGCTGGGCTGCGCAAACGCCATCCTCATCAAGGTGAACCAGATTGGCTCGCTCACCGAGACGCTCGAGGCCATCGAGCTGGCCAAGACGCACGGCTACGCCTGCGTTATGAGCCACCGCTCGGGCGAGACCGAGGACAGCACCATCGCCGACTTGGCGGTGGCTTGCAACTGCGGCCAGATCAAGACCGGCGCCCCCGCGCGCTCGGACAGGGTGGCCAAGTACAACCAGCTGATCCGCATCGAGGAGGAGCTGGACACCCAGGGCGCCTACGCCGGGATGGACGCGTTCTACAACATCGACCGATAAGCCGTTGAGGGGCCGACGACATGCGGCCCCTTATTTTGGCCTGCATTATCAGAAACGAGGATAAATGACTGCTGAAGACATGATTTCGCTGGAGGAAGCCCGCGAACTGGTGGTCTCGAAGGTGAACACGATGCCGGTGGAGACGGTGCCGGTCCTGGACTCCGTGGGACGCGTGTGCGCCAGCGAGGTGAGAAGCGACATAGACGTGTCACCGTTCGCCCATTCGGCGATGGATGGGTTCGCCTTGCGCGCAAGCGAGCTGGAGGGCGCGTCGAAGGACGGCCCCAAGACGCTCAAGGTCGTCGGCGCGATAGGCGCAGGCGACGTGTTCGAGGGAAGCATGGGTGCAGGCGAGTGCGTCCGCATCATGACCGGCGCATGCCTTCCCGACGATGCGGACACGGTGGTCAAGTACGAGAACGTCGACTACATGGGCGGCGACGGTGGCGCAGGAACCGAGGTCGCCTTCGACTCGCCCGTCGAGATGGGCGAGAACGTCCGCCCTGCAGGCGACGAGGCCAAGGCCGGCGAGGTCATCGTGCGCCCAGGCGAGGTGATATCGTGCGCCGGGGTGGGATACCTTGCAAGCTGCGGCGCGCTGCAGATAGACACGTACGCGCGGCCTCGGGTTGCCGTGATGGCCACCGGAAGCGAACTGGTACCTCCCAGCGAGGTGCCTTGTCCGGGCCACATACGCGAATCGAACGCCTACGCCATCGCGGCGTGCATACGCGCCGCCGGAGCCGAGGCGGCCATGCTTCCGATAGTCAAGGACGACTACGACGAGCTCGCCCGGGCCGTCAAGTCGGCAGCCTCGGAGTTCGACTTCGTGATAACCACCGGAGGCGCCGCCAACGGCGACTTCGATTTCATCAAGAAGGTGGTGGCCAGCGAGGGCGAGCTTCTGATGACGCTGGTCAACATGCGTCCCGGAAAGGCCCAGACCTTCGGGTTCGTCGACGGAACGCCCGTGTTCGGGCTGCCTGGCAACCCTGCGGCGGCCTACTGCGGGTTCGAGATGATAATCCGCCCTGCGTTGCGCAAGATGCAGGGCTATGCCCACCTGGAGCATCCGTGCGTGACGGCCCGCCTGACGCAGGACGTCCGCAAGCGCGACCCCAGGCGCATCTTCATGCGGTCCACGCTGACCAAGGCTGCCGACGGATCCTACGAGGTGACCCCTGCATCCAACCAGAGCTCGGGGCTGTTCGGCGTCATCCAGCGCAGCAACTGCATGGCGATCATGCCCGAAGGACTGGATTCGAAGAAGACCGGGGACGAAGTGCGCTGCGTGCTTCTCGACGTTCCAGAGGAAATCGAGCTCTGATCTAGGGCTATGCCCTCGTAGGAAAGGACCGAACAATGGCCGACGCCGCCAACATATCGTTCGCTGTAATCACGTGCTCCGATACGCGCAGCCTTGCACAGGACGCCGCAGGCGACTTCCTGGAAGGCGCCATTGCGGAGTGCGGATGGGAATGCCGCGACCATTCGATAGTGAAGGACGAGCGCGAAGACATCGCCCGCGCCATCGTGCGCGCATGCGACGAGCTGGGATGCGACGTCGTGCTCACCTGCGGGGGCACAGGCCTTTCCCCCCGGGACGTGACGCCCGAGGCCACCCGCGACGCATGCGAGCGCGAAGTTCCCGGCATCGCCGAGGGAATGCGCGCGCATTCCCTGAAGTACACGTCGCGGGCCATGCTGTCGAGGGCGCTGTGCATGCAGCGAGGCTCTTCGTTGGTCGTGAACCTTCCAGGTTCGACCAAGGCGGCCACGGAGAACTGGGAGGCAGTCGTCGACGTGCTGCCGCACGCGGTATCGATGATGGCGGCGGGCGGCCACGAATAGTAATATGGTTGCATGAACGCATGCAAATCAAGAGGAACTCTTTAGAATGGAAGACCTACCCAACGGGTTTCTGAACTATCCCAAGAAGCGACCTGGATTCGAGTCGGCCGGCGACGAGATCCGCCGGCACATGAGCGACGCGGAATTCGGGAAGGTGCAGACCGACTACGTGGAGGCGCAGAAGAAGGCGCTCCGCGACGGATGGCGGGTGCCAGAAGACGACGCGGCGTCAGGCGAGCTGCACCTGTTCTCCGAACGCAGGGACGTGCCCAGGTGGGGCGTCGACCGCAAGTATCGCGCGCAGGACGTGCGCAGCTACATGAGGATCCCCGGCGCCGGGTCCGAGGAGTCGGGCCCAGTGTTCGACTTCGCCGAGCTCGACCACATAGGCGAGACGGACCGACGCTGGTCGTGGGTCGAGATAAACCTGTCCGCCATACAGAACAACATCATGGCCATAAAGGGCACCCTGAGGCCCGAGACGATGTTCATGGCCGTCGTCAAGGCCGACGGCTACGGGCACGGCGCGGTAGCTTGCGCCAAGACGGCCCTGAACTCCGGCGCGGACTACATCGGGGTAGCCACAATGGACGAGGCGATGGAGCTTCGCCAGGCGGGCATCGAGGCGCCCATGCTCATCCTGTCCGAGCCTCCGCTGACCTCCATCCCGCTGCTTCTGGGCTACAACGTCATGCCCTCGGTGGCCACGGTGGAGTTCGCCGTGAAGTACGCGGAAGCCGCAGACTCCATAGGGTCGAAGGCTCCGTACCACCTCAAGATCAACACGGGCATGAACCGCGTAGGCGTGCGGTACGACTCCGTCGTCGACTTCCTGCAGACGATATCGTTCCACCGTGCGCTTGACCTGGTCGGCACGTTCACCCATTTCGCCACGGCCGATGCGCAGGACACCATGGATTTCAACCTGCAGAAGTCGCGGTTCGAGGACGCGCTGGCGGCCATGCGGGCGTCGGGCTTCGACCCAGGCATAGTGCACGCCGCGAACTCGGCGGCCACCATAAGGTACAAGGACGTGCAGTACGACATGGTGCGCCCCGGGCTTGCCATGTACGGCTACTTCCCGTGCCCCGAGACCTACGGTGCGGTCAACCTGCTTCCGGCCATGAGCGTCAAGGCCCGCATAACGCAGGTCAACCAGGTTCCGGTGGGAGAGGGCGTGAGCTACGGGCTTCTGCACCGATGCAACGGCTTCGCGAAGATATGCACGGTGCCCATAGGCTATGCCGACGGGCTGAACCGCGCGCTTTCCGGCCGCATCGACTTCATAATGGGAGGCCGCACGTACCCGCAGGTGGGAAACATATGCATGGACCAGTGCATGTTCGAGGTGGACATACGGACCCGCAGCGGGATCGGACGCATCGAGCCCCAGGTCGGCGACGAGGTGATAGTCCTCGGCGAGGACGGCGATGCCTTCACCACCATCGACCAGATGGCCGACATGCTGGGGACCATCCCTTACGAGGTCATGATCGCGTTCGGGAACAGCAGGATGCCGAAGCTGTATGTCTGAGGCCACGCTAGAAGAGAAGCGCACAAGCCTGCAGGCGATTGCCGGCGAGGTCTCGCAGTGCAGGAAGTGCGAGCTTTGCGGCGGCCGCACCAACGCCGTGTTCGGGGACGGGTCGCCCGACGCCCGCGTGCTTATCGTCGGCGAGGCGCCGGGCAAGAACGAGGACCTGCAGGGCAAGCCGTTCGTGGGCGCCGCCGGGAAGTACCTCGACGAGCTGCTCGGCATAGCAGGGCTATCACGCGGCGACGTCTTCATCGCCAACGTGCTGAAGTGCCGCCCTCCGGGCAACCGTGACCCGCGCCCCGAGGAGATACAGGCGTGCGCCGACTACCTGCGCGACCAGACCCGGGCCATAGGCCCCGAGTACATCGTCACCTTGGGGAACTTCGCCACGAAGTTCATCCTGCGCACCGAGACCGGCATCACGCGGCTGCGCGGAAGGCTGCAGCGTGCGGGAAGGTTCAAGGTGTTCCCGGTGTTCCATCCGGCCGCCGCCATCTACGACCAGTCGAAGAGGCCCGTCCTCGAGGACGACTTCGCGAAGCTGGGCGAGCTGCTAGCGGCCGATTGACCCCCGGGCACCGATGTTCGACCCCGTCGCATACATCAACGAGCCCAGATGGAGGCATTCCAGCCTGGGCCTCGGCCGCATAACCCTCCTTCTTGACAAGCTGGGCAGGCCGCAGGACCGCTTCCTTGCCGTACATGTGGCCGGGACCAACGGGAAGGGTTCGACGAGTGCTTTCCTTTCGAGCATGCTGCGTGCTTCCGGCCTGCGCACGGGCCTTTTCACTAGCCCCTTCATCGAGCGGTTCGAGGAACGCATCCAGGTCGACGGCGAGACTATCCCTCCCGACGAGCTGCTGGTCGCGACGCTTGCCGTGCGGGAAGCCGCAGACGAGGTGGAACGCGAGGCGGGGGAGCATCCCACCGAGTTCGAGCTGATGTGCGCGGTCGCCTTCGTGCATTTCGCGGAGCGCGGTTGCGACGCCGCGGTGGTGGAATGCGGGATGGGGGGACGCCTCGACGCCACCAACGTGGTGACGCCTGCGCTTTGCGTGATTTCGCGCATAGGCATGGACCATACGGACGTGCTCGGCGACACCCTGTCGGCTATAGCGGCCGAGAAGGCCGGGATAATCAAGGAAGGGGTCCCCGTCGTCAGCTGGCCGCAGCTGGACGAGGCGCAATCGGTCCTGCGGAGGCGTTGCGGCGACATGGGATGCGAGCTCGTCGAGAGCGACTTCTCGCAATTGCGCGTGGAGAGGCTGGCGTCCGTCTCGGGGCCGCGCCGCTTCGAGTACAAGGGACGCGCCTACACGACGGGGCTTCTTGCCGCATACCAGCCCATGAACGCCGCCGTGGCCGTCGACGCCGCACAGGTTCTTTCTGCATGCCGGCCCGAGCTCGGGGTCACGCAGAAGGCGATAGCCGAGGGCGTTGCCGCCGCCGAGTGGCCTGGAAGGTTCGAGGCCGTCGCCGACTCGCCTCTGGTGGTGGTGGACGGCGCCCACAACCCTCAGGGGGCCGAGGCGCTCGCCGAATCGCTGCGCGAGCTATTGGAGGCCAGGTCGGGCATCCTGCCCACCCTTGTAGTCGGGGTTCTCGCCGACAAGGACTATCCTGCGATCGTCGCACCCATGGTTGCCTATGCAAGGCGGGTGATCGCCTACACCCCCGACAATCCCAGGGCGCTGGACGGCGCCGAACTGGCCCGCGAGGTCGCCTCGCAGGTGGCGCGGGCGGGAAGGGACGTCGAGGTGACGTCTGTGGCAGGCGCCGCCGATGCCGTTTCCTTCGCCATGGAAAAGGAAGGCCCCGAGGGCATGGTCGTAGCCTTCGGGACCTTGTATTCGATAGGTGCCATCAAGCAGGCCGCAACGTCGCCTGCTTGACGGTTGGCGCGCCTTGCGCCCGATGCTTCCTACTCGTCCTTCGGGGTGAGCAGGCCGTATCCTCCGTCGCTTCGGCGGTAGATGACGTGAACGTCGCCGGAGTCGCGGTCGGTGTACACGAAGAAGTCGTGTCCGATCAGGTCGATCTGGATCAGTGCCTCGTCCTCCGTCATGGGGGTGTAC
>CAQLOA010000083.1 GCA_948829205.1 uncultured Eggerthellaceae bacterium | reverse complement strand
GGCCAGGGTGCTGCTCCGCGACTTCGCCGTGTTCTACCGCTCCACCCTCGAGAACTCGCAGGACCGCATACCTCTGTCCCGCGAACTCGAGCAGACGCAGCGCTACTTCTCCTTCGAAGTGGCCCGCTTCGGCGAGGACAGGCTCGAGATGGAGGTCGACGTGGACTCGGAAGGCGTCGCGGTGTCCTCCATGCTGGTGCCTCCGTTCCTGCTGCAGCCGCTGGTCGAGAACGCCGTCAAGCATGCCATGCCGCCGGAAGGAAAGTTGGTCGTAGGCATAGGCTCGCGCATAGAGGGCCCCGACGTGCTGGTCGTGGTGGCCGACGACGGCGTGGGCATGGACGACCGTGCGCGCGAGAGCATAATGAGCCCGCATTCCTCGACGGGGCTGGGCATAGCGGTCAAGAACGTCCACGACCGCATGCATGGCTATTATGGTGACGGCGCCGAAATGGTAGTGGAAAGCGAGCTCGGCAAGGGGACCGTGGTGACCCTGCGCTTCCCCGGGATGGCCTCCTCCGTCTCTTCCGAGGCGCTGGATGTCGGCGGCGGGCCGAACTTGCGTACAGGGAGGGAGTGAACGTGAACATGCCAACGACTGCGTTCCTCTTCGTCGGAATAATCGTGCTCGCGCTCGCGGTGATAGCGATGGCGATATGGGTGGCCTCGCTGTCGGGGCGCATAAGAAGGCTGTCCGACAGGCTGATGTACGATGCGACGGCCCAGCCCGCCCCCAGGCCCAGCCTGCAGCACACGAGACAGTCTCCTGCGGTGACCGGCCCGTATGCGCAGCAGCCCATGCAGCCATCCGGCTCCTTCCAGCCCTCCGGGGCCATTCAGCCCATGGCCACGGGGGCGCAAACCGTCAGGTCGGTGCAGCCGGCGGTGGCCCGCGTCCACGCCAATGCGGTGCAGCCTATGGAACAGCCCGACGACGGGCAGTCGTTCTTCGACAACTACCGGTCGCAAAGCGAAAGCCAGCAGACGGGGTCCTTCGGGCGCGAGCGCCCCACCATCCCCTTCGGAGAGGACCGCAACCACGCGGCCAGGCTCGACGCCTACACCGAGGATGCCATCAGCGGCGACTTCGACCCCGATTCCATCGACTTCTCCCGCGTCGCAGGATACAGAAATATTCGTCCGCAGTAATCGGAGCTGGCGTCTGAAGAGGTGGATGCGAGGTAAGCCAAAGGAGCCGAGAAATCCACTCGGCGAAGCCGAGTTAGTTCGAGGCGACGACGCGTCGAGCGAAACCTCTTCAGACGCCAGCTCCGACATATGCATTTGATTCCGGGGCGGTTTCCATCTATCATTCGAGGTTAGCCTTCAAACACGACACGAAAACGCACACGGAAGGGCTGACATCAGTCTCATCCTCGACAGATACCGAATCATGGGGCGCGCCGGGGCGGGCGGTTACGCCACCGTCCAGCATGCCTACGACACGCGTCTGAAGCGCGACGTCGCAATCAAATGCATCCAGATCACCCAGGCCGACATCGACCGTTCGCGGGTGTCCATCCATGACGCGCAGATAGAGAACGCCAGCCGGGCCCTCCGTGGCGACCGGTCGCCCCGCCGCGCCGCGGGCTACGGCCGGGACGCCCAGGCGCAAGACGACGGCTCGTCGGTTGGCTTCGTCCCGCTAACGTCCAAGATAAGCGAGCCCAGCTTCTTCTCGTCGCGCGAGAAGAACGCGGAGCGGATGGCCAAGCGGCGCAGCTACTTCAAGGAGGCGAAGGCCACCGCGGGCAATTCGGCAGTGCGTGGCCGCGGCCGACTGTCCGACACGGAGGACTTCGACGACGACTCGCAGGGCTTCGGCGACCAGCCGCTGGACCTCAGCGAGTTCGAAGGCTATTCCAGCTTCAAGGGCCCGCGCAACCAGCTGCCGCGCGATGCCGGAAGGCAGCGCCGCCGCGACATGGACAGCCTGCCCATAGGCAAGAACGACACGGTGGGCCTCCGCGAGTTCGCCGGGCACATCCCCGGAAGGATTGCTGGGGCTGGAGAGGCCGACATCAGCGCGATCGGAGAGCATTCCATAAGCATCGCCGGGGTCGAAGACGCAGGCGATGCCCGCAGGGGACACGCTGCAGACGGCGCCTTCCGCGGGCGTGGCCGCAACGGCGCCGCAAGGAGGACCGACCCCGCATTCGACCCCGCCGTCGACCCCTACGACGCGTACGACCCTTCCGACTCGTTCGAGCCGGTCCCGTACGAAGGCGACAGGCTTGCCCGCGTGGACAGGATCCCGGGGCTCGAGGAGGCCCGCACGGCGGCCCATCTGAACGATGCCAACATAGTCACCGTCTACGACTGCGTGGTCGAAGGCAACATGGCCTACGTGATCATGGAGTACGTCGAGGGAAAGACGCTGGCGAAGATAATGCGCGAGCTTGGCAACGACATAACCCTGGACATGATCGCCAGCGTTTTCGGCTCGGTTTCCCACGCGCTCGAGGTCGCGCACAAGGCCGGGATCCTGCACCTGGACATCAAGCCCGAGAACGTCATCGTGAACAAGGAAGGCGTCGTGAAGGTGACGGACTTCGGGCTGTCCACGCTCATGGACGCCAGCGGCCAGGGCGAGACCGGCGGCGGCACCATCGGGTACATGCCTCTCGAGCAGATGCGCCAGCAGCGGCTGGACGTGCGCACCGACGAATGGGCCCTGGCCAGCCTGACCTACGAGATGCTTTCGGGGAAGAACCCGTTCAAGGCCCGAAACCTCGACGACGCCGAGCTGGCAATCGAAGGCGCCGAGCTGGTCATTCCCTCCCTGTGCTGGGAGGACATAGACGAGAGCGTCGACGACATCATGTTCGACGCCCTGAGCCCCGACATGGAGGGCCGCTATCCCGACATCGAGGCGTTTTCGGAGGACCTGATGCCCCTCCTGGGGAGCGCGCGGGAAGGCAAGGCGCAGCTCGCCCAGGCGGTGAAGGACTCGGAGTCGCTCCGCGAAGAGAAGGAGCCCCGGCCCCAGAAGCCCTACGTGCCGTTCATCGACAGGCTGGGGATGCGTGGGTCGAACATAATGATGCGCGCCTTCGCGGCCCTTGGGGCTGCCATGCTGGGCGTGATAGCGCTGATGAACTTCCGCTTCGACTTCGCGCAGGCGTCGCAGCAGGCCGCTTCGCAGACCATCGAGGCGGGGTCGAACACCGTCTTCGGGCTGTTCAGCACCGTTCCCATCGCAGCGTGGGCCATCCTGGTGGTGCTGGTCGCGCTTGCGGCGGTCTGGCCGCGCTTCGCCATGCCTGCGGGCTACGTGCTTTTGGTGGTGGCCTTCTTCTTCAACCAGGCATGGCTCCCGGCGTTCCTTCTTCTTGCCGGGACGGGTGCATGGTGGTGGTTCTTCGGGCGAAGAAGCGACATGATGGCCACGCTGGCCATGCTGCAGCCGCTGTTCGGCTCCATCGGGTTCGCCGCCCTCGTGCCGGTGCTTTCCGGCGCGCTGCTCGACGTGAAGGACGCGCTGCTGACCACGGGGATGGCTGTGCTGGGCGCGTTCGTGCTGGCGTCCATGGGGTCGGGCGACGTGATGAACTGGGAGATAGTGCCAAACATAATAGTCGCCGTGAACCCGTCCATCGCCGGCGCGTCAATGTCCAGCGGCTTCATCGAGTCGCTCTCGTCCGTGCAGAACTGGGCGGTGGTGGCAGGCTGGCTTGCGGCGGCGGCGCTGTACTCGCTTTTGTGCCGCAAGGGAACCCATGCCTTCGACATCCTGGCGTCGGTGGTGGCCGCGGCATGCATCGTGGCCGGCGTGGTGGTGGTTCCCATCGCCACGAACGACCTGGGCCTTCTGACGCCGCTTGCGATAAGCGGCGCCGTGGTCCCGGCTATTGTGGGCATCGTGTTCGCCCTGCTCGACGTCCCAGACCGCGTGCGCATGGCGCCGGGCGAATGGTGACCTGCGAAAGGCGCAAGTGTGCCCGGTTGAAAGGTTTCAGCTCGTAGACGCAGGCTTGAAAAGGTTGCATAAAAAGCACGCGGACGGTTAATATGTACCGTAGAGGTTTCATACCATAGCAAGCAAGACATCGAGGTTTAAAGGAAGCCAAAATGAGCGATGCGACCAACAACAACGACACACCCAAGGCGGCAGAAGAGCCCACTTCCTCCACGCTGCCGAAAGAGACGGCCGCTGAAGCCGGCCTTACCGCCCAGGCTGCCGTGAAGAACGAGGAAGAGTTCAAGAAGAAGAGCAAGGTGCCGATCATCGTGCTGGTCGTCGTCCTGGTCGTCGCGGCCATCGGCGTCGGCGCATGGGCCGTCATCGGCCAGTCCGGAGGCTTCTACGACAACGCCGCCCAGAACGGGCAGGCCCCCTACAAGACCGACGAGGAGAAGCAGGCCGAACTCGACCGCGTGGTCGAGGAGGGAATGCTCAACATCTCCATCGCCAGCGTCATCGAGTTCCAGAACGGCACGTCCGAGGGCACCGCATACATCGAGAACGTCCCGTCCAACAAGTACGTCATGAAGGTGACCATAACCCTCGACAGCGACAACCAGGTCGTCTATGAGTCCGGCGGAATGAAGCCCGACAGCCACATCGACACCATCAAGCTGAACACGAACCTTGCAGCCGGCACCTATCCCGCCACTGCAACCTTCACGGCCTTCGACCCCGACTCCCTTGACGAGGTCGGACAGGCTGCCGCGAAGATAACCATCGTCGTCGACGAGTAGGCACGGCGAGGGGACTCACAAGCCTCAAAGGGTCATGAATCCTGCTCTAATAATTCCAACGTTCGTGTCGGGCGCGCGCCGAAGGAGCGAATCCAAAGGCGTCGTGTCCCGATACGACCACACCACCGACATCGGCGAAAAGGGCGAGCTTGACCGCTGCCTGAGGTCCCTCGAAGGGGTGCAGGACATCGGGCTGATCGTCATACTCGTCGCCGCCGACCGCAGCGTCGAGTATGAGGCGGTCGAAAAGGTCCGCGCAACCGTGTCGGAACATCCCACCCTCAACGTCATCGTCATAGGCGCGGCCGAGCTTGCCATAGTCCGCGAACGCATGGAGCAGCTTGGCATCGAGCGCGTGAGCCAGCAGATAGGGCTTTCGGGATACGGAGCCATTCGCAACCTGGGGCTCGTGGTCACCTGCGCGCTGGGCTTCGATGCCGCGGTGTTCATCGACGACGACGAGGTCATCGACGACCCGGCGTTCCTCAAGAAGGCGATGTACGGCCTCGGGAAGCTCACCCGCAACGGCATTCCGATCCTTGCCAAGACGGGCTTCTACATCAACGACGAGGGCTCGTACCTGTCGAAGTGGAAGGACAAGTGGTACAACCGCTTCTGGCAGCAGGGGCATGCGTTCAACGAGTGGATCCGCAAGGCCATGAAGGGCCCGCGCCTGTCGCGCAGCAACCATGTGTGCGGCGGATGCCTGGCCGTCCACAAGGAGGCGTTCCGCAGGCTTGCGTTCGATTCCTGGATTCCCCGCGGGGAAGACCTTGACTACATGCTCGACCTCCGCATGTTCGGAAGCGACATCTGGTTCGACAACCAGTGGCAGGTGCGCCATCTTCCGCCTCCGTCCCCTCATGAGGGCGCGCGGTTCAGGCAGGACATATACCGCTGGCTTTACGAGTATGCGAAGCTCGAGTACAGCCATTCGCTCATCGACCTTCAGAAGGTCACCGCAGGTTCCCTCGAGCCCTATCCCGGGCCCTTCCTCGAGAAGGGGCTTCGTCGGCGCATCGCGATCACTGCGTTCTTGCGCAGCCTGGTCAGGCCCGACAAGAAGGCCTACAGGCGCGCGGCCAAGGAGGCCCTTACCGAGGCTACTGTCTATGCCGAGAAGAACTGCACGAACTACTTCGAGTTCCAGCAGATCTGGCCCCAGATAATGGAGCGCGTCGACTCGGACAAGATCATGACGACGGCGCTCGTGCAATCGGCGCTGATCGAGCCGGTAAGCCAGCAGGCGCGCCTGATAGAAGCGCGCCCGATAGACCCGGGCATGACGAGCCAGATCCGCCTAGACCTCGCCGATTAGCCGCTCCTTTGCACTTCCGTCCCATATGGAGCTTTTCTCGTTGATAGTCGGTTCCGCCGCGGTAGGCGTGGCGGTGGGGATCCTTTCCGGTCTTCTGGGCATCGGAGGCGGCACGGTGCTGGTTCCGGTGTTCAAGCTTCTTTACGGGATGCCGGCCATCGCTGCCACTGCAACGTCCCTGTTCACGATAATCCCCACGTCGCTTTCGGGCGTGGTCACGCACGTGCGCAACAAGACCTGCATTCCGGCGTTGGGCGTCGCGGCCGGCATAGGCGGAGCCATCATGTCCCCCCTTGGAGTGTGGCTCGCAAGCGCGTCTCCCGACTGGGCGATAATGGCCGCGGCTGCGGCGGTGATCGCGTACTCGGCGGCCACCATGTTCCGCAAGGCGTTGAAGCTGAGGAAGGCGCAAGGCGTCGAGCGGCAAGCCGAAGGCGATGCGCCGTCAGGCGCTCAGATGCAATCCCGGCCCGAGGAGGGCGCCGGACCGAGCGCGGACGGGCCATATGCCGCAAAGGCGGCCCTTCCTGAAGCGTCGCTTCCGCCAGCCCGCCGCCTGGCCCTGGTCGGGTTCTGCGTGGGACTGGTGGCAGGGGTCGTGTCGGGATACGT